>JAABTO010000278.1 GCA_011389835.1 Desulfotignum sp.
AGATCACGGGATCGGCCCACAGCCACCTGTGTTCCAGTGGTACGGCAGCCTTGTCCACAGCCATGGCGGCCTGCGGCATTGGGGCCGGAGACGAAATCATTGTACCGCCCTTCACTTTTGTGGCCACGTTTGAGGCCATACTTCAGGCCGGCGCCGTCCCGGTGTTCGGGGAGATCGACAACACCCTGTGTTTGAACCCTGACCGGCTTGACGCGGTGCTGACCCCGAAAACAAAGGCGGTGGTTCCGGTTCACATGTGCGGGGCCATGGCCCGCATCGACGAAATTGACGCTTTCTGTAACCGCAACGGCCTGGTCCTGCTGGAAGATGCCTGCCAGTCCCTGGGGGCCACCTTTCAAGGGAAACCTCTGGGCACCTTCGGCAAGGCGGGATGCTTTTCGTTTGACGCGGTCAAAACCGTGACCTGTGGGGAAGGTGGTGCCGTGATCACCGATGACCAGGCCATCTATGATCTCTGCCATCAATACGCGGATCACGGTCATGATCATCTGGGCGGACCGGACCGGGGCGCGGACGGCCATCCCGTTTTGGGCACCAACTTCCGCATCTCGGAACTCAATGCCGCTGTCGGGCTGGCCCAGCTCCGGAAGCTGGACCAGATCCTGGAAATCCAGCGCAGACACAAACAGGTGCTCAAGGATGCCATGGCAGCCCTGCCCGGCATCTCCTTCAGGCTTCTGCCCGATCCTGCCGGGGATTCCGCCACCTTTCTGAGCTTTATGCTGCCCACCGAGGAAAAAACCCGGCAGGCGGCAACAGCGCTGGCCCAAAACCAGATCCCCTGCCCTTACTGGTATGACAACAACTGGCACTATTTCAGAAAATGGGATCATTTGAAAAAAATGACCGGTGCCGCGCCCCTGGCAGCACAGCTGTGCCCCAACCTGCCCGATTATTCAAAGGTACATCTGCCGGAATCCGATGCGGTCATGAAACGCACCCTGTCCATGCAGATCATGCTGTCCTGGACCGATCAGGAACTGGACCGGCGGGTGACTGCCATTGAAACAGCCCTCAAAAACATCTGACTATCAAAAAAATGTAAGGAACCCCATGTTCAGAAACTTCAAACTGGTGCCCCGGGTGATCTTCGGCCGGGGCTGTTTTGCCCAGCTCGACGAGATCCTCTCGCATCAGCGCAGTGAAAAAGACGACTGGGCGGTGTTTGTCACGGATGACGTGTTTACAGGAACCCCTCTGGCCTCCCGCATCCCGCTGCATGACAATGACATGCTGCTGTACGTGAACGTGGATGACGAGCCCAAAACCGGATATGTGGACCAGCTCACCCAGCAGGTGAAAGATGCCCGGCCCACCCTGCCCTGCGCTGTGGTGGGCATCGGCGGCGGGTCCGCCATGGACCTGGCCAAGGCTGTCTCATTGATGCTCACCAACCCGGGCTCTTCCACCCAGTACCAGGGATGGGACCTGATCAAACATCGGGCCGTATACCATGCGGCCGTGCCCACCTTGTCCGGCACCGGGGCCGAAGTGTCCCGGACGACCGTGCTCACCGGACCGGAAAAAAAACTGGGACTGAATTCAGACTATACCGTGTTCGACCAGGTGGTCCTGGACCCGGAACTCACCGCCGGTGTCCCGAAAGACCAGCATTTCTACACCGGCATGGACTGCTATATTCACTGCATCGAATCTTTGGCCGGCACCTATCTGAACGAATTTTCCAAGGCCTACGGGGAAAAATCCCTGGACCTGTGCCGCCAGGTGTTTCTGGAAGACCACCCGGATTCGGCGGACAAGCTGATGATGGCCTCGTTTTTCGGGGGGATGAGCATTGCCTACTCCCAGGTGGGGGCCTGCCACGCCCTGTCCTACGGGTTGTCCTATCTGCTGGGCATCCATCACGGGGTGGGGTGCTGCATTGCATTCGACGCCCTGGAGAAATACTATCCCGAAGGGGTGACAGAGTTTCGCCACATGATGGAAAAAACGGGTGTGGACATTCCCAGACAGGTCGTCAAAGGCCTGGATGACACACAGATGGACACCATGATCAATGTGGCGCTGGGATTGGCTCCGCTTTGGGAAAACTGCCTGGGCAAAGACTGGCAGACCATCATGACCAGGGAAAAAGTACGGTCCCTGTTCTTGAAAATGTAAGGAATCTGTCCATGCCCATTGCCGTCATTCCTTCCCGGTTCGGTTCCAGCCGGCTTCAGGGAAAACCGCTGATGCCCATTGCCGGAAAACCCATGATCCAGCGGGTGTATGAACAGGCCCAAAAATCCCCGGTGGTGACCGGTGTGTGGGTCGCCACAGATGATGACCGTATTGTCGCGGCTGTGGAAGCGTTCGGCGGCAACGCGGTCATGACCTCTGACACCTGCCGGTCCGGCACCGACAGGGTCGCGGAGACCGCCAACCTTCTCAAGCTGGATCCGGATGAGATCGTCATCAATATTCAGGGAGACCAGCCCGTGTTCGACCCCCGGTCCCTGGATGACCTGATCGACCCGTTCGACCGAAACCCGGGGGTAGAGATGTCTACCTTGGCATACAAAATCCGGAACCCCAGGGAAATCACCGATCCCAAGGACGTGAAAGTGGTTTTTGACAACCGGGGGCAGGCCCTGTATTTTTCACGGGCACAGATACCGTTTCCCAGGGATGCGGAAACCCGGACCGATTATTACAAACACCTGGGTTTTTACGCCTATAAAAAATCATTTCTGGACTGGTTCGTCTCTTTGCCCACAAGCCGGTGCGAAGCCGTGGAAAAGCTGGAGCAGCTGCGGGCACTGGAGCACGGATTCCCCATCCATGTGGCGGTCACGGCATTTGATTCACCGGAGATTGATCTTCCCGAAGACATTCAACGGGTGGAAAAGGCGCTGCGGCAATGCTGACCCCGTCTCAATTCCATTATAAAATCATTCATACCACCTGTCACACCCAGTGGGGCGGGCTGGAAAAACGCATTTTCAACGAAGCGGCATGGATGAGAAACAACGGCCATGACATCATTATCGCAGCCCCCAGGGACACCCCGTTGTTCCGGCAGTCCAGGCAGAACGGATTTCGAACCTATGGGATTGATTTCAAAAAATCAGACATGCTTTCAGACTATCGGTTTCTCAGACGGCTCTTTGCCAATGAACAGCCCGACATTGTCAATACACACGGCGATGAAGACTCCCGAATCGCCCTTCTGGCAGCGTACCGGACAGACATCGGATGCCGGATTCTCTCCCGGCACAGCAGCGCCCATGTCAGAGACGCCTGGTACAACCGGCTGATCTACAAAAAATATGCCACCTATGTTTTCACCACCGCGGATTATACCACCCGTCATCTCAAGGATGTGTTCAACCTGAATGACAGACAGGTGTTCTGCATGCCCAGCGGTATCATCCCGCCGCCGGCCCTGATGCCCAGAAACCAGGCCAGACACCAGATGACCCGGGAACTGGGGCTTGACCCCGACACCCGCTTCATCGGATATGTGGGCCGTATATCCAAAGCCAGCGATGTGGAGACGCTTTTGAAAGCGTTCAACCTGATTGCTCGAAATATT
>JAABTO010000279.1 GCA_011389835.1 Desulfotignum sp.
GGCACAGGCGATGGGGCTGGCGGAAAGAATCCATTTCACCGGCCCCCGAAAAGATGTATGGTCCTGTTACCGGGCGCTGGACTGCAAGGTTCTGGCCGCCATAGACAAGGATAACAGTCCGTTCCAAGATGTTCCCCAGGCCCTTTTAGAGGCGATGTACTGTGAATGTCCGGTCATTGGCGCCATCAACGGGGGCATACCCGATATCATTGAACATGACAGAACCGGACGACTGTTCGATCAGAACGATGCCACCGCCTTGTCACAACAGATCCTCCAGACGCTCGCAAATCCTGAAGCTGCTCAACAGCGGGTCCGGTCCGCCAGAGAAATGGTTGAAAAGCATCACACCATCGATGCCATGGGCCGGAAAATTCTCAAGATATATCAGCTTCATCACCTGGGGCATGGCAATGCCTTTCCCGATGACTGAGACGATGCCCGCAGGCAGTGCATCAGGGCACTGAACATGCCCGGCCGCCGGCCAAAAGCATTGGTCGGAATCAAAAAAAACCGGCTG
>JAABTO010000280.1 GCA_011389835.1 Desulfotignum sp.
ATCCCGTAGAGCACCCCGCAGCCGGGATCTTCATGGTGATCATATCCCAGGTGCGCCAGCGTGATCATCTCCTTGGCCAGATCAATGGTGCGGGCGATATTTTTATCACATTTTTTGGCAGTCATCCATCTTTCCTGTGTTTGATTGCGGTTGTTTCCGAAGTGCAGACACTGACCAGATCACAGATCCGCAGGGTTTCAAACTGCCACCCGGTATACAGCCGAATGTCTGTGTCATCGGTTTTTAGATTTTCGGACACTTGGTTCGGATTCAACCGGCCGGCATGTGCCAGTGCCCGGACGGCATACGCTCTTTTGACCGGATCATTGTCATCCAGAAATGGAGAAATCAGTTCAGCCCTGTCATCGGTGATTTGGTCAAAAGCAGTTCCGGCATAGGTGCCGATGCCCCACAAAATGCCCTGCTGCAGATCTGGATTGTCAATGTAGTTGGCCCTGGGATCCAGAAACGAAAACAAAATGGAGTCGAATTCCGCAGCCAGGCCTGAATGCCGGCTTAAAATCTCTCCCATGGCTTCGGCCGACCCCCAGCCGATCCCGCCGGACTCGTCATTGAGGTTCCATAAGATCCGCCGCATCAAATCCCGGGCGCTTTCCATCCGTGTTTCAGCCATGCGATGGCCAAGATGACCCATGGCGGTCACGCTGCGGAACCGGATCAACGCTTCCGGGCTGTAAAAATGGGAGAACAGATGCCCCTTCAACTGATTGTCCGGGATCCGGGCCAGCCGTTTCAGAGCTGTCTCACAGTCCGGATGATTGAGGATTTCTCCGACTTGGTGCCGGATTTTTCTGCCGCGTGGTCTGCTCATAATTTACCTGCTGTAAATGAAATTGATTGTTAAAAAAGAAATTAGCACAAATTATGCCAGAAATGGCGGAGAGGGTGGGATTCGAACCCACGATCCCGGTTTTGCCGGGATACTGCTTTTCGAGAGCAGGGCCTTCAGCCGCTCGGCCACCTCTCCGGATCAGGAATTGAATGGATTATATTCTATCTATTATCCCGGGTCTGTCAAGATGGTCCTGAAAGGTTTTCATGGGTGCTTCTGTGTCATTCGGTCTCAATAGCCGGGGTTAAGGAAGAAAGTCTGAAAAAAATCCAGCAAAGATGTTTGAAAGTTTTAAGGAAAAAGGTGATACTGTTTATTTTGATACATTTGCAGATTGAACGGATCTGATCAGGCAATCACAGGAGCAGCATCCATGGAGTTTTTTTTCAGGCCGAAAGGCATTGCGGTCATCGGAGCCACCCCCAGCCGGCAGAAGGGGGGGAACATCATTGTTTCGAATCTGAAAACCGGGTATTCAGGGCCGGTGTACCCGGTCAATCCCCGGTATAAAGAGATCGAAGGGTTTACCTGCTATCCGTCGGTGGCGGATGTGCCTGATCCCGTGGATCTGGCCATCGTGTTTGTGGCGGCCCACATGGTGCCCCGGGTGATCGCGGACTGTGCCGGAAGACATATTCCCGGCGTGATGATCCAGTCTGCCGGGTTTGCGGAAACCGGTGCCGCAGGAGAGGCGTTGCAGCAGCAGACTCAGGCGATCGCCGAAAAAACCGGGATCCGCTTGTGGGGACCCAACTGCATGGGGCTGGTGGATACGCACCTGCGGTTCGTGTTTTCCACGGTGACCCCCGCCATATGGGATACCGGCCTGCCATCCGGCAATGTGTCTTTGATCGCCCAGAGCGGCATGCTGGCCGGGGCGTTTCTCATCGATCTCATGTCCCACGGCACCATGGGGATCGCCAAGGTCTGTTCCATCGGCAACAAAATGGATGTGGATGAAAACGACCTGCTGGAATGGCTGATCCATGATCCGGACACGGCCGCCATCGGGCTGTACCTGGAATCGCTGACCGACTGCCGGCGGTTCATGGCCCTGTGCCGCAGTACCTCCAAACCCGTGGTGATACTTAACGGCGGGAAAACCGCCGGGGGCGCAGCCGCAGCCCAAAGTCACACCGCCAGTCTGTCGGCCGGCGGGGCCCTGGTGGCCGGTGCCATGGCCCAGGCCGGGGTTGTGACGGCGGACGGGTTTTATCAGCTGACTGACTTTTCCCGGACCCTGGGCATGTATGCCCATCTGCCACCCCGAACCGGGAACCGGGTGGCCGTGCTCACTTACACCGGGGCCGCCGGAATTGTGTCGGCGGATATCATGGACCGGCACGGCCTTGAATTGTCTCAATTCAGTGACACCACGCTAAAAACCCTTCAGACGGTTTTTCCGGAATGGATGCCGCCGGCCAATCCCGTGGACATGTGGCCCGGGATTCTTTTGAACGGATCCCAAAAAACCTATGAAACCGCCATGCAGGCGGTGTGCGGTGATCCGGGGGTGGAGGCAGTGGTGGTGCATTGTTTTGCCGGCGGATTCAGCCTGGAGGTCGATCTGAAAAGGATCGCAGAAACAGCCGGAAAAACGGGCAAACCCCTGTTCTGCTGGATATCCGGGGAACGGGACCGGGTGTATGCGTTCCAGAAGTCGGCCCAACAGCTGGGGATCCCGGTGTTCCGGGAAGTGATGCGGGCCGTGGAATGCATGGGCGTGCTGCTGAACCGGCCACAGGTGATGGATACGGATACCGCGTCGGGTGCAACGGCAAATGGCCGCCGGTTGAAACAAGACCCCCGCCTGGGGGTGCTGACATCGGAAACAGGTGTTCTGGACGAATCTGTATCCAAACAGGTGCTGGAAGCCTGCGGCATACCAGTGGTAGAGGAAAAACCGGTGACCTCTCTTGAAGAAGCCCGGCAGGCGGCCGCCGATTTTGGATATCCCCTGGTGGCCAAGGGCATGGCGCCGGGGGTGTCGCACAAGACCGAATCCAACCTGGTTCACCTGGGCATTGCATCTGAGCAGGATCTTGACACCGCGGTGACAGCGCTTCAACAGGCCATGAAGGGCCCCGGCCGTATCCTGGTCCAGAAACAGATTCCGGGAAAAATCGAGCTTGTTGCCGGGGTTGTCCGGGACCCCCGGCTGGGGCCCTGTGTCATGTGCGGGCTGGGCGGGGTGTTTGCCGAAGCCCTCAATGACACGGTGTTCGGGGTGGCGCCCCTGACCCTGACAGATGCTCTGGCCATGATCGACCGGCTCAAATGCCGGCCCATGCTGGAGGGGTATCGGGGAAATGATCCGGTGGACAAGAATGCCCTGGGCCGTATCCTGGTGACCTTAGGGGATTTGGGATGCGCGTATCCGGATATTCAGGAAATCGATATCAATCCCCTGATCATACACAAAGGGACTCCTGTTGCGGTGGACGCGTTGGTAGTCCTGGCCCGGAAGGGGGAATCTGAATGATCCTCTTGAAAAAATGGTCTTTATTTCAACTGCGGTTTTTCGTATAAGAGTCAGACAAACGATACCACGGGTGCAGGACCAATGTTTTCCTGAAAGGAACGATCAATATGGCAACAACCGACATGTGGAATGCGCAATACATCGAGGCCCAGTATAAAAAATGGAAAGAGGATTCAGATGCCGTTTCCCGGGACTGGCAGTTTTTCTTTAAAGGATTTGACATCGGAAACAAAGGGGCGGCGGGAGATGACACTGCCGGCACCCCGGACGCGGCCCTTCAGCAGTCCCGGTTGGAATCGCTGATCTACCGGTACCGTGACCTGGGCCACCTGATGGCGTGCATGGACCCGCTCTCTGCCTGCCCCACTGATCATCCGTTGCTGAACCTTGCGGCATTCGGCCTGTCACCGGACCAGATGGACACGGTTTTTTACACCCGCCGCTTTTCCGACTCAGGCCAGGCCCGGCTCAAGGACATTCTCAGCCAGCTCAAGGAAACCTACTGCCGGTCTATCGGCGTGGAATACATGCACCTGCAGGACCCGGATGAAAAGCGGTGGCTTCAGGAAAGAATGGAGCCGGTCAAAAATCGCCCCGAACTGGCTGGCAAAGAAAAAACAGTGGTGCTGGAAAAACTGATCCGCACCGGTGTGTTCGAACGGTTTCTGAACAGCAAATATCCGGGCCAGACAAGGTTTTCCGTGGAAGGGGCCGAGGTGATCGTTCCCATGCTGCATGCGCTTTTCA
>JAABTO010000281.1 GCA_011389835.1 Desulfotignum sp.
AGCATGCCCACCCAGCCCATTGCCATCTCCAATGTGCTGGAGTATCTGAAAGGATGTCTGGAACATCCGGAAACCCGGGGGCACACCTTTGACATCGGCGGACCCGAGATCGTGTCCTACCGGGACCTGTTCGGTGTTTTCGCCCGGCAGGCCGGTCTGCCGGTGCCGGTGATGATCCCGGTACCCGTGCTGACCCCCCGGCTGTCCTCGCTGTGGATCCATCTGGTGACCCCGGTGCCGGCCGCCATTGCCAGACCGCTGGCCGAAGGGTTGAGCCTGCCCACGGTGTGTACGGAACACCGTATCAGAGACATCATTCCCCAGGACCTGCTCACCTGCGGCCAGGCCATTGAAAGGGCCCTGGACCGGATCCGTCAGGAACAGGTGGACACCTGCTGGGCCGATGCCGGGAACCTGATCTATCCGGAATGGACCCATTGCGGAGATTCCGATTATTCCGGCGGCACCATCCTTAAATGCGGTTACCAGGCCACGGTGCAGGGAACGGCACAGGATTTGTGGCCGGCCGTGGAGCAGGTGGGCGGTGAAACCGGGTATTACGCGGCCGATCTTCTGTGGAAACTCCGGGGGCTAATGGATGTGTTTTCAGGCGGTGTGGGGCTTCAGCGGGGACGGCGGTCCAGGCAAACGCTGCGGGTGGGAGATGCCCTGGATTTCTGGCGGGTTTTGGAAGTAGACAAGCCGTACCGCCTGCTGCTGGTGGCGGAGATGAAACTGCCGGGCCAGGCACTTCTGGAAATCCTTGTCACGCCAAACGGACCGAACCGATGTGACCTGACCCTGCTGTCCCGGTTTCTGCCGGCAGGGATATTGGGCATGGCTTACTGGTATGCCCTGTACCCGTTTCATCAGTATGTGTTTTCCAGGATGCTGGCCGGCCTGGCTGCGGCGGCTGGAAAATCCCTTGTAACACCGCCCCGGCGGTTCACCCCGAAAATCACCCGTGCCTGTGCCCTGCCCCCGGACATACCCAACCAATCAAGACACCATTGAACAACCCGATATTTGACATGCCCGTTTTCAATACCAATTACATGGAGCTGTGATGACCGACACCGAACAATCCGACCACAAACTGACGTTGAGAAGCCTGAAAAAAACAGATTATCCAGATATCAAGCGCATCATGAACCTGGTCTACGCCGGCATGGGCGGGGCCTGGGAACCCGAGGAGTTTGCCGTGCTCATCGATCAGTTTCCCGAAGGCCAGATCTGCATCGAGGACAAAGGACGGGTGATTGCCGCAGCCCTCACCATCATGGTCAACTCACAGGATTTTGAAAAAAGACGGCACACGTATGAAGATGTGGTGACCGGCGGTGAGATGACCAGCCATGATCCGGAAGGCGATGCCCTGTACGGGGTGGATATCTTTGTGGACCCGGACTACCGGGGCCTGCGCCTGGGCCGGCGGCTGTACGATGCCAGAAAGGAGCTGTGCGAAACCCTGAACCTGAAAAGCATCATTTTCGGGGGCCGGATTCCCGGATACGGCAAATACGCCCACGAGTTGACCCCGGCCCAGTATATCCAGAAGGTCAAGGCCACTGAAATCTATGATCCGGTGCTCACTTTTCAACTGTCCAACGATTTTCACATCAAGAAAATCCTGAAAAACTACATTCCCGAAGATACCCAGTCCGACGCCTACGGCGTGCTCATGGAATGGAACAACATCTATTATGAAAAAAAACAGGTGCTGTTCGGCGGGCGCAAAGCCTATCCGCGTATCGGCATTGTCCAGTGGCAGATGCGGCCATTCAACACCCTGGATGAATTTCTGCACCAGGTGGATTTTTTCGTGGATGCCATGGCCGGATACAATTCGGATCTCATCGTGTTTCCGGAACTGCTCAACGCGCCGCTGCTCAAAAATTTCAACCAGGAAAACCCGGCCGAAGCCATGCGGTCCCTGTCCGAATACACCGAAGATATCCGGGCCGCCTTCGTAAACCTGGCCATCTCCTACAACATCAATATCGTGGCAGGCAGCCTGCCGCAGCTCAGAGACGATGATCTGTACAATGTGGCATTCCTGTGCCGCAGGGACGGCACCTGGGATTCACAGGACAAACTGCACATCACCCCGGACGAGGCCCAGTACTGGGGATTCAAGGGGGGGGATTCTCTGAAGGTGTTTCAGACGGATATCGGCAAGATCGGGATGCTGGTATGCTATGATGTGGAATTTCCAGAACTTTCCAGGTATCTGGCGGAAAAAGGCATGACCCTTTTGTGCGTGCCCTACTGGACAGACACCAAAAACGCCTATCTGCGGGTCCGGCGGTGCGCCCAGGCCCGGGCCATTGAAAACGAGTGCTATGTGGCCATCTCCGGCAGCGTGGGCAACCTGCCCAAGGTGGAGAACATGGACATCCAGTATGCCCAGTCCGCCGTGTTCACCCCGTCTGATTTCGCTTTTCCCCACGATGCCATTGCCGCCGAAGCCACCCCCAACACCGAAATGACCCTGATGGTGGACCTGGACCGGGATCTGCTCAAAGAACTGCGCCAGATCGGCAGCGTCCGAAACCTGAAAAGCCGGCGCAGCGAACTGTATGAGGTGCTGTGGAAACCGGATATGGTTCCGGGCAGTCTGAAAGATGCTCAATGAAAAAAACGCAAAGGGATGGTCTTTTGTTTTGAAAACGTCCTGTCTGATGACGATGGATGGAGTTTGGCAGAAAAACGGGGTCAGGAATGCCTGACCCCGAGAGATGATCAGCCGATCACAGAAAAACTGGAATCCGGATTGATTTTTCGCAGCCGCGAATAGAACCCGATGTTGCAGGGTCGTTTGGTGTATTTCATGGTGAAATGCACCGGGTCTTTGTCATGGTCGTGGCCATTTTCCACGGCCTGAATCAGCTCCGCCATGAGATAACCCACCACGGGCGCATTCTTGAACTGGTTCCCGCTGGTACCCACGGCCATGTAGTATCCGTTGAGGCTGGATCGGTCATAGATGGGGATCCAGTCGTCTGTGCAGTCGTAAAGATCCACGATGCCGCTGGGTTTATTGGGGATACGCATATCCGGAATCCGCTGGGCCTCTCTCATCACCTGGGTGGTCCACTGTTCAGTAAAGTCGGTGTTGTAGTTGTCAGGATCTTCGATGTATTCCAGGGTATCGCATTCCGGATCTTCCGACCCGATCAGAATGTGGTTGCCCACTTCCGGCCTTGAATAGCATCCCACATCCCCGTCCGAAATGATGGTGCCCAGATGGTTGTAGTCGAATCCTTCCGGCGCCGGCACATGACAAACTTCCTGGCGTAACGCCCTTGTCTTGATGTTCATGTCGTCTTCCACGCCTGCCATGCGGTTGATCTGAAACGAATGAGGACCAGCCACATTGATCACCACCGGGGCATCGATTTGCTTTCCGTCCGCCAGGGTGATGCCCTGGACCTGGTTGTCTTTTTTCCTGATCTCGGCCACCCTTGCATTGAACAGGAACTTGCCGCCTTTGGCCTCGGCAGCCCGCTGCACATTGTGGGTGGCTTGTTTGGGATCGGAAATCAGGCCGGCTTCCGGAATGTACAGAGCCCCGGCAATGGCTTCCCGGGTCGGGGTGCCGAATCGCGGATCACTGGGCAGGGTCGGTGGGCCGAATCCCCGGGTGTCCAGAATGGGGAGTAATCTGGAAATCTCTTTGGGACCAAAATCCCAGTAAGATACACTCAATTCGTCCAGGGCCGCCCTGACCCTTTCCAGATTGTGGTTTTTGGGGGTTTTCATCACCATGCTGCCGGTGTTGATATATTTCACCAGCCCGGTTTCATCCACCGTTCCCAGATACCTGGGCCAGTCTATCCAGTAATAATAGCCTTCCCGGGCCATGGTCACCCCGTCCGGGGTAGAGTAATACAGCCGGATGACAGCACAGGACCCTGACGTGGATCCATGGCCGGCTTCGGGCAGTTTGTCCACATTGAGCACCTTGAGCCCTTTTTTGGCCAGCTCGAATCCGGTGCAGGCCCCGATGATCCCGGCGCCGATAATAATGGCATCATATTTGTTTTCCATTGAAAATCTTCCTT
>JAABTO010000282.1 GCA_011389835.1 Desulfotignum sp.
GCTCAGGTGACTGGCTGGAGTCCTCCAATGCCAGAAACACCCACACATTATTTGGCGAAATAACTGTTTTGTACGCTTCGGTCGGAAACACACAAAACGATTTAAAACCGTTATTGAAGCAGAACGGCATCTCAATTATATCAGGGCTCAAACTGACAAGGGAACTTTTGACCAGAGAGAATGGGCAAAAGGTCAGCCATTATCCTTTTATTCACTCCGGACGAAATATTTGGACCATAAAATCAAAAAAGGTAACATTGGAAAAACTCAAATTCGGCACATAAAAAGGGTCATGGCTGTGGCTGGAAAATCCTGGGACCACCTACAAATCAAGGATATTGCAGAAGCCGAAATCGAGGATTTTTTTGACGATCTCACCATTGGCAACAAAACCAAAAAAAATTATTTGAGCGTGCTCCATGATTTTTATAAATGGGTTGTAAAAAGAGAAAAACGGCGCTCAAAGATCGAAATGCCGGAATTTCCCGATATATCGTTTACTCTTTCCTGGCGAAACATTGTATCCATGAAGGATCAGCGGGCCATCCTCGATGAGGTCAAACGATTAACCTGGGATTTCAATCCTCGAATATGGCTTGGAATCGAATTGCTGGCAACTTATCCTAAAGTTCGCCCTGGGGAAATGCTCAATGTGAAAGAGGGTCATATCAATTTAAATGAAAGATGGATAGTTTTCCCTGCACCCAAAGAAAAGACACCGAAATTCATCCATCTGTTGCCCGAACATGCTGAGATGATCAGGGAGATACGTGGACCAAAAGGATTGCCGGATCTTTATTTTTTCCGGCATGTCAATACCATTTCCGGAGTCAAAGCTGGGGTAAGGTTCGGCCAGAAACAATTTCGGAAATGGTGGAATCAGGCATGCAAGAATTTAAACATTGAGGGCGTGGATCTATACGGCGGGACCAAACATTCCACCGTAACAGCATTGGGAAAAGTATTGACCCCTGAACAAATCCAACGAGGTGTCACAGGACATGTTTCAGATGCATTTAAGCGATACATGTTACCAGACGTTAATGAAGCGTTGGAAGCAACGAAAGCTGTTGAAAAAATCAGAAAAGTTACTGATCCACCGGTGATCCACATTTCAGAGGCGCTTGGGAGTGATAAGTAGCTGAAATTACAAGGAAAATATGGGGTGAGTGACGGGACTTGAACCCGCGGCCACCAGGGCCACAACCTGGTGCTCTACCAACTGAGCTACACCCACCGCAAAAAACTCAATCTATCTATCAGAATCCCACTCTTTTATCAACTGTTTTTTTATATACCGCATGGACCGAGGCCTGATATTTAAACATTGACCTGACCCGGTTGTTTGACTATTATTTGCGGATACAAAAAACGGGATTGTCCAAAAAATAAGGAGTGGCATGAATTCATTGCTCATATTTGTTATCAGGCTCATCTTAGGACTGGTTTTCGGCATTCTTCTGATCCGGGTGTTCCGGCCGGAATGGGGTCTGGGTTACGGCATTGTCACCGGTCTGATCCTGGTGGCCCTGGCCTATGCCATGCGGTATTTCAGAACATCCAAAGCCGGAAAAAAAGGATAAGGTTCAGTGGAAAACATCATTCTCGGTACGGCCGGCCATATCGATCACGGCAAAACCAGCCTGGTCAAGGCCCTGACCGGCATCGAAACCGACCGCCTTAAAGAGGAAAAGCAGCGGGGTATCACCATCGAGCTGGGGTTCGCCTTTCTGGACCTGCCCGGCGGGACCCATATCGGCATCGTAGACATGCCGGGGCATGAAAAATTCGTCAAAAACATGGTGGCCGGATCTTCAGGCATCGATGTGGTCACCATGGTGATTGCCGCGGACGAAGGGGTGATGCCTCAGACCCGGGAGCACATGGAGATCTGCCATCTCATGGGCATCGAGCACGGATTGATCGCCTTGACCAAAACCGATCTGGTGGATGAGGACCTGCTGGAACTGGCCCTGGAAGATATCCATGATTTTGTGGATGGCACGTTTCTGGAAGACCAGCCGGTGATTCCGGTGTCATCGGCCACGGGCCAGGGCCTGGAAGCATTTGTGGCAGCCCTGGAAAAGATCTGCCGCCAGCTGCCGGAACGCAGGTTTTCTTCTATTTTCCGGCTGCCGGTGGACCGGGTGTTCAGTATGAAGGGGTTCGGCACGGTCATCACCGGCACCCTCGCCTCCGGCCAGATCAAGGTGGGAGAGGACATCATGGTCTATCCCAAACACATCGTATCCAAAGTCCGGGGAATCCAGGTGCATTCCAGCAGTGTGAACGAGGCCGGCCCCGGCACCCGCACGGCCATCAATTTCCAGGGACTGGACAAGGAATCGGTGAGCCGGGGGGATATTCTTTCCACCCCGGACACCCTGATCGAAAGCTATATGGTGGATGCAGGATTCCATTATCTGAAATCCAATGCCAAACCTGCCAAAACCCGGACCCGGGTGCGCTTCCATTCCGGCACCAGTGAGCTTCTGGGATATATGGTTCTTCTGGACAGAGACGAACTGCTGCCCGGGGACGATGCGCTGGTGCAGTTCCGGCTGGAATCTCCCGTGTGCTGCATCAAGGATGACCGGTATGTGATCCGGAGCTATTCCCCGGTGAAGACCATCGGCGGCGGGGCCATTCTCAATCCCGTTGCCAGAAAATACCGTCACATGGATACCAGAGTGGTTGAGGGACTGACCGCCCTGGCAGATGACGACCCGGAGCAGACCATTCTGTTTTTTCTGTCTTTGAACGGATTCAAGGGGTTGAGTTTCAATGACCTGCGGGTCATGACCAACCTGACGGACAAAAAACTGTCCGCCGCCCTCCAGAAACTGCTGGCGCAACAGGCGGTCATCCAGACGGACAAAGAAAAACAGATATTTGTCAGCGGGGCGTTTTTCGATGAATTCAAACAAAAGGTCGTGGAAAAGATCCGGCAGTATCATACTGCCAATCCGTTGAAAGAAGGCATGCCCACCCAGGAACTCAAATCCAAGTTCCGCTACATCAAGGATCCCAGATTCTTCAACATCCTGTTTACCCGGCTTGAAAAGGAAAATACCGTCATCCAGGACAAAAGCCTGGTGAAACTGGCGGATTTTGAAGTGGCCCTGCAGGTGGATCAGCACCAGATCAAGGAGGATATTGTCCGAATCTACCGGGCCGCCGGTCTGACCCCGCCCTTTTTCAGAACGGTTTGCCAGGATCTGGATCTGGACAAAAAAACCGCCAGAGATGTCCTCCAGATGCTGATTGACGAACAACAGATCATCAAAACCAAGGATGACCTGTATTTTGATGCCCAGGCCATGGCCCGTCTGGAAGCGGAACTGGTGGCGTTCCTGAAGAAAAACGAATCCATCACCACCCCGGAGTTCAAAGACATGACCGGTATTTCCCGCAAATTCGTGATTCCTTTGATCGAGTATTTTGACGCCATCCACCTGACTATCCGGGTGGGGGACACCCGGCAGCTGCGCCGAAAATCATGACCCGTTTTCAGGGTCATTTCATCACCCCTTGAATCAGTGCCTCCACAATACTGTCCAGACATATCATCCCGGATCGGGTCAGCCTGAACCGCCGGATACTGAAATCCGGTCCATTGTGATTGAAAAAAGCGCCCAAGCCCTGGGCGGCCAGCCGGTCCATCAGTTCCCGGGTCTCCTGACAAAGCCCGTTGACACCCACCCCTTTGTCTGTCCGCAGTCCCAGCATAATCTGTTCCATCGTTTCCTGGTCCGGCGTCAGAATTTCATGGCCTGACCAGGGCAGATGTCCGGCTGCCAGGTGATCCAGCCAGGCCCGGATGTCGGTCGTGTTCCAGGCCCGGACCGGACCGGTTTGTCCGGCAACACCCGGCATTTTTCCGGGTCCGGGCTGCCGGCCGGGTACTGGTATGTCGGCATCAGACGGCACACCGGGCAAAAAGGAATGGGCAGACGGCCCGACCCCCAGGTATGCCCCCCGCTCCCAGTAATGGGTGTTATGAACGGA
>JAABTO010000283.1 GCA_011389835.1 Desulfotignum sp.
CGGATCTCTCCGGATTTTGGCCTTGTGATGGGCGGACACATCTCCGTCATACACGGCCGCCTTGAGCACCGGCAGATCCGGCTTAAGGCTTCTGGCCCGCACCAGAAGGTCCTGGACCGTGCCCAGTTGATCCCTTGCCAGGGCCTTGAGGGGAAACAGGTACAGGGACGTGGCCGATGAATCGGACAGCAGCCGGTCCACCACAGGCAGGTTGTACACCAGGCTTTTGCCCGAAGCCGTGGGCGTGGCGATCACGGTGTGGGAACCGGCCAGGATCCGGTCCATGGCTGCCTGCTGGTGGGCATACAGCCGGGTGATACCCAGGTCCGCCAGCAATGAAGACAGGTCATGGGTGAACCCGGGCAGTTTTGCGGCATACCGGGCCGGCACCGGGTCCAGCGTCCGGTGGCACACAATGTCGCCGGCAAATCCTTTGTAGGCTTTCAGGGACTGAATATACTCGGCCAGGCTCACAAAATGCTTTTTCCCAAAGCGGACAGGGTCAGCTCCACAGCCAGTTTCGCCGTCTTGTTGGCCACATCCAGGATCGGGTTGATCTCCACCAGGTCCATGGAGCCCATCTTTTTAGAATCCGCCAGGATCTCCATAAGCAGGTGTGCCTCCCGGTAGGTGATGCCGCCGGACACAGGGGTTCCCACCCCCGGGGCTTCCACCGGGTCCAGGGCATCCATGTCCAGGGTGAGATGCATCCGTTTCATGTGTGCGAATTTCATCACGGCCTTGTTGGCCACTGTGGAGATCCCCTGTTCATCGATATCCCGCATGGTGAACACCGTGACACCGGACGCTTTCAGCCGCTTTTTTTCCTTCGGATCGATGTCCCGGAGCCCGATCATGACCACGTTTTCCGGCAGTACTTTGGGACCTTGCCGGCCCACGTTCACCAGGTCCGGATGTCCCTCCCCCATGAGAATGGCCAGGGGCATGCCATGGATATTTCCGGACGGTGAGGTGTCGGGCGTGTTGAAATCCCCGTGGGCATCCACCCAGATCAGGCCCAGAGGCTCTTTAGCGGATGCGGCCGCCGCCACCGTGCCCACGGCAATGGAATGGTCCCCTCCCACAAACAGCGGAAAATCCCCTTTTTCGATCACCTGGCGGCCCAGGGTGTAAATGGCCTGGCAGATCCGGGTAATCTCCTCCACATAGGTGTTTCCCGCCACCGGTTCCGGCACGGCCTCATCCCGGATGGGAATGGGCACATCCCCCCGGTCCCGCACAGTGTGGCCCAGTTCCCGGAGCCGGGCAATCAGCCCGGTGTAACGCACAGCCGCCGGTCCCATGTCCACCCCGCGCAAATCCTGACCGAAATCCATGGGCACGCCGATCAGACTGATCTGTCTGGGCATTTGTCCTCCTCATATTCAAATGATAAAACAGGTAACGGTTGACAGCTCCTATAGCATGCCGTAAGAATTGAATTCAACCGGATTGTAACATCTTTTTGAAAATACAGGAACCGGCACCCGTTTTCATGTATTGAATCAGCCGGTGCCCCAATATATTCTCCCCGGAGGCAGTTATGGACAATCAGACCCTGTTCCACACCATTCAAGACCTGATCGATTCCCGGCAGCTGGCCGTGCTGTGCACCCAGAAGGACGGCCACCCCTATGCGAGCCTGGTGGCGGTGGCCGCCACCCCAAAACTGGACCGGATCATTTTTCTGACCCCGGTGACCACCCGGAAATACGACAACCTCACGGCCTGTCCCAATGCCGCGTTTCTGATCGACAACAGCGAGAACCGGGCCGAAGATATCTATCAGGCCGCTGCGGTCACCGCCACCGGGACCGTGGCCGATGTGCCGGATTCCGAACAACAGGCCCTGAAAGCCCTTTACCTGGATCGCCATCCCCACCTGGCCTCTTTTGCCGCTGCCGCCACCACGGCCCTGGTGTGCGTGAAGATCTCCCGGTATATCCTGGTCAACCGGTTCCAGAACGTGTTTGAACTCACGGTGACGCCGTGACCCCGCTGCTGGATATCCAGGGCATCCTGAAAGCGGGGAAACAGGAGACCGGCACCAAGGCGTTTCACATGGCCCGGCTTCAGGAGAATGGTTTTTCCATCCCCCGGACCTGGTGCATTCCCACACCCGTGTATGAAGCATACCTGGCAGACACCGGCATCCAGGATCGTATCGGGATTGAAATCAACCGCAAGGCCTTTGACCGGATGCGGTGGGAAGAGATCTGGGACGTGTCCCTGCGAATCCGCAACTTTTTTCTGAACACCCCGTTGCCCCGCCATCTGGAAGACCGGCTGACCCGGGCGCTGGCATCAGCGTGCAGCGACTTCCCGGTGGCGGTGCGCTCTTCCGCACCCGGGGAGGATGAAAAAGCCTCCTCTTTTGCCGGGTTGCACGCCTCGTTTCTCAATATTACCGGTCCTTCTTCGATCCTGACCCATGTCCGGCTGGTATGGGCCTCGCTGTTTTCCGATGCGGCCCTGCTCTACCGCAAGGAACTGGGACTGGCCGTGGAGCGCAGCACCATGGCGGTGCTGATCCAGGAACTGATGCCCTCGGACTGCGCAGGGGTGTTTTTCAGCCTCAATCCGGCGGACCGCAGCCAGATGCTCATCGAAGCGGTGTGGGGCCTGAACCAGGGACTGGTGGACGGGGATGTGGACCCGGACCGGTGGCACCTGGACCGGGCCACCGGCAGGATTACCGACCACCATGCACCTGCCCGGTCCCATTATATCCAGGCCGGCACCGGCGGGGTGGAAATGGTTCCCCTGCCGCCCCAGCTGGCGGACAAGCCGCCCCTGAACCCGGCCATGATCGACCAGGTCCGGGACGCGGGCAACCGCCTGGAATCGCTTTTCAGCCAGCCCCAGGACGTGGAATGGACCTTTTGCAAGGACCGGTTTTACGTGCTCCAGTCCCGGGCCATCACCACCTCCGGGGCCACAGACGCCGATGACAAACGCACCTGGTACCTGAGCCTGCACCGCAGTTACGACAACCTCAAGGCCCTGTATGATAAAATAGAGAACCGCCTGATTCCGCAGATGATCGATGCGGCAGTAGATCTGGGCCGCATCGATCTGTCCGCCCTGCCCGCGTCCGACTTGTGCGCAGAGATTCTTCGCCGCCAGGAGATATATGATCACTGGGTCAAAGTCTACTGGGCGGAGTTCATCCCCTTTGCCCACGGCATCCGGCTGTTCGGCCAGGTGTACAATGATGCGGTCCGGCCCGCAGACCCTTACGAGTTCATGACCCTGCTGGAAAACACCGGGCTGAAAAGCGTCCGGCGCAACACCCTGCTGGAGGAGCTGGCCGAATGCATCCGAACCGACCCGGCCCTGGGCCGGACCCTGGCACAACACGGCCGGGCCCCGGCAGATCATCCGTTTTCCCGGCAGCTGGCCGATTTCATCGATGAATTCGGGGATCTGTCCTGCACGACCGGCACAGGCAATGAATGCCAGTATGGAGACACCGCCATCATCCGCATCCTGCTGGCCTATGCCCGGCGGCCGGCCAAATCTCCGGCCCTATCCGATCCCGGCGTACTCGAGGCCGCGTACTTCCAGGCGTTTGCCCCGGACCGGCAGGTCTATGCAAAAGACCTGCTGCACCTGGGCCGGGAAAGTTTCCGGCTCCGGGATGATGACAACATCCACCTGGGACGCATCGAAGCCCGTCTCCAGGAGGCGGTCCAGCAGGGACAGGCCCGGTTGTCCGGCCCGGAATCCGATCCGGCGGATCTGGCGTGCCTGACAGAGATACCGGCCCTGGCCGCCGGCACCCCTCCCGCCCCCGGCACTTCACAGAAACCCCAAGCAGATGAGAAGGATACCGTGTCCGACCGCTGGTTCCGGGCCCGCCAGATTGTGGGCCATCCCGCCGGTCAGGGGATCGCCAGAGGGACCGCCCGGGTGATCCGTGAACCCGGGGACCTGGCCGACTTCATCGAAGGTGAGGTCCTGATCTGCCAGGGGGTCGACCCAAATATGACCTTTGTAATCCCCC
>JAABTO010000284.1 GCA_011389835.1 Desulfotignum sp.
TGTCACCGTTGTCATCCGCTCCCTGGAACCCGGCCACCACGCAGATATATCCCTGATTCAGGGCCTGTTTGACTTTCTGGCCGTCAATGTCCAGAATCCGGGCCTTGCCCGGGGTCTGGTCCGTGTGAATCCCGGCCTGGAATCCCAGAAATGACTTGGCTCTGTATCCCCGGGATTTGAGGATCATGGCCATCAATGCGGCGGTGGTCTGCTCGCCCGTGGCCAGCAGGACATCCAGTTCCCGTTTGTCCGGGGTGTCTGATGCCTGACTTGCCAGGGAAATGAGATTGTCGGTCACGCCTGCCATGGCCGAGAGCACCACCACCATCTGGTCCCCGCCCTCATGGGCCTTGACCACCCGGTCCGCCACCCGGGATATCCGCTGGATATCCGCCACGGATGTGCCCCCGTATTTCTGTACTCTGAGTGCCATTGAAAACTCCTGAAATTGGGTTGCGTCATTTATGAAAATATGGTGCTTAGCATGTTTGCGCCGGTCTGTCCATAGGCAAAAAAAGAGATGATCCGGTGATATTCCGGATCAAATTCAAATACCAGGTCCAGATCAAAGGCAAACCGGTCGTCTTTGAGCAGGGCCGGCCATTCCACCACAATTACGGCATCTGTGCCGGCAATATCATCAAACCCGATGTGGGCCAGCTCCTCCACCGATGCCAGCCGGTACAGATCCAGGTGACACAGCCGCAGGCCACGGGCGGCAGGGTATTCATTGATCAGGGTGAAGCTCGGGCTGGTGACGGGATACCGGCGGTCCACCCCCAGGCCCCGGGCCAGGCCTTTGACAAACGTGGTCTTGCCGCATCCCAGGTCCCCGGTCAGGGCGATGGACACGGGCCGGGTGATGGCCTGACCCATACGAAATCCCAGGTCCCGGGTCTGGGCGTCGGTTTGAGTGATGATCCGGTGTGTCATGTCAGGTGCTTGTGAATCACTTCCGGAATGGCCTGAATCATGTCGCCGGCCAGAAACCCGAACCCGCCGACCCTGTCCGCCAGGAGATCTCCGCACATCCCGTGGATGAACACCCCGGCCATTGCGGCATTTTCCAAAGAAAATCCCTGGGCGGCCAGGCCCGCGATCATGCCGGTGAGCACATCTCCCATGCCGCCGGTGGCCATGCCCGGGTTTCCGGCCGGACACAGAAAGAGGCGGCCGTCCGGCAGGGCGACCAGGGTCTGGGCCCCTTTGAGCACCAGGATCACATTGAATTTTTCGGCAAACCGCCGGGCTGTGCCGGGCCGGTCCGCCTGGACCTCGGATGTGGATATCCCTGCCAGCCGGGCCATCTCTCCGGGATGGGGCGTCAATACCGCCGGGGATGTCCGGGAAGTCAGAACGTCCGGATTCTCAGCCACGCAGTTGACGGCATCCGCGTCCATGATCAAAGGAAGGGGGCATTTTTCCACCAGGGCGAAGACCAGTTTTCCGGTATCCGGGTCCGTGCCCAGGCCCGGTCCCAGGGCCAGGGCCTGCCGGGTCCCGGCCAGGACAAGGATATCATCCAGACCCGCCGCGGACAGGGTGCCGGATCCGGTTTCCGGCAGCGGCACGGTCATGGGCTCCACCACCATGGGTTCCACCACGGAGTTGATGCAATCCGGCACCCCCAGGGTCACCAGGCCGGTGCCGATCCGTTTGGCTGCATTGGCGCACAAGACCCCAGCCCCGGTTTTTCCCGGTGACCCGGCCAGGACCAGCAGATGGCCGAAACTGCCCTTGTGGCTGTTAAAGGGCCGTTTCGGAAACAGATCCCGGATGGCCCTCTTTTCCAGGACCTGGAAACGGATGTCCTGATCCCGGGCCGTGAATGCCGGAATGCCGATATCGATGACCCGGAGCCGGCCCGTGTGGTCATTTCCCGGATACAGGACATGGCCGATTTTGGCAAATGCAAACGTGGCTGTGGCCGCGGCCCTGATGCTGACCCCGCACACAGTTCCGGTGTCCGCGTTGATCCCCGACGGGATGTCCACGGCAAATACGGGTTTTCCGGTCTGGTTGATGCAGGTGATCACTTCCCTGAAAATCCCCCGGATATCCGAATTCAGCCCGGTGCCGAATATAGCGTCCACAAACAGGTCCTGGTGGATCAGACCGATTCTGGCTTTTTCCAGGCCTTTGACGTCAATGATTTCTTTTATGGCGCACCCGGGAGAATGGGGCAGCAGCGTTTCCACCAGTTCCATGTTGGCCCGGGCATCCCCGGCAACCCGGTCCCGTTCAGACAGCAGGTACACGGTCACCGGGATCTGTTTTTCCATCAGATACCGGGCCATGACCCAGCCGTCACCGCCGTTGTTGCCCCGGCCCGCCACCACCGCCACCCGGGTGGCCGGGGTGGGCTGAAACTGTTCCATGAGAAAATCCACGGCCCCCCGTCCGGCATTTTCCATGAGCACCCGCCCGGGAATGCCGAATTTCTCGATGGTGTACCGGTCCATTTCCTGCATCTGTTTTGCGGTCACTAAAAACATGTCTGATCACTCCCCATATTCTAATGGTCTGAGTTTAAATGGTCTGATTTGACAATCGTCAAAATGGCCTCCGGGGTTTCGATCACATCCCCGTGCCGGATTTTTCTTCGTTTCCGGGTTTCTGTCTGCCCGTTCACCCGCACCTGGCCGTCCTGGATCCGAAACTTGGCTTCTCCGCCGCTGGCCGCCAGGTTTTCAAATTTCAGAATTTTATGCAGTTCCACGGGTTCCATGGTAATCTCAACCATCTGCCGGACCTTTTTGTCATCGGTCATGATTCATCCTTTCTGAAATGGGCTTCCGGTCCTCTATCACCACCGTGCCCCGCCAAGTCTGTTGGAATGGTTGGTCAACTTGATTTTTTCTTTTTTTTGTCTTTAACCAGATATGAGTTACCAGGGCCTCTTTTTAACTCAAACAGATCAATGGCCTTGATAAGGCTGCTTAAATTTTTATAACCGTAATTCCTTGTATCAAATGAAGTTTTATTGGATATATGTGATCCTACCGGACCGAGCGCGGCCCAGCCATTATCTTCTTCTGTCGCTTCTATCGCCTGCCTTAGCAGATTAAGGAGTTTTGTATCGGATTTTAGATTTTTGGTTTTTTCAGGAACAGACCCATTTTGTTTGGGTGCTGTGTCAAGATATAAGAACTTAGAACACGCGTTAACAAAGGGGGAAGGGGTTTTCCGCTCGCCAAAACCCAAGACGACTTTACCCTCTGCAAGAGCGCGGGTCACCATTGGTGTAAAATCACAGTCTGATGACACAAAGCACATTACATCTATGTTTTTTGTATACATGACATCCATTGCATCGATTACTAACGCAATGTCTGACGCATTTTTGCCTTTAATCAGATCGTACTGTTGAATCGGCTGTATGGCGTATTCATTCAATAAATCTTCCCACGGTTTAAGGGTAGGGCTTTTCCAATTACCGTAAGCCTTTCTGATCGTGACTACCCCGTATTTTGCCACTTCACTGAGCACTTCTTCAAATTTGCTTGCTGGAGCATTGTCTGCATCTATAAACAATGCTATTTTTTGACTATTTTCATTCATTGATACTATGCACCTTTTATAATTTAACGCTTGACTGTCGGAACATAGTTATTCACGTTTAACTGTGTTCCTGCAAAGTGCCGGCAGCTCCGACGGTTTTTCACCAGTTCCCTGAATGCAATCATGTTTCTCCGGAAAATGGGTTTTGATTTTTCCTGCGGCAGTCTCGGTTATATTCGTTTCATTTCATGGCAAATGGTCCTTGGTGTTATTGTTAATTCAGCGTCACGGGCATGCCCAGAAGGGGCCATATCACCAGGACGGCAAGGGCCACGGCAGCCATAAGCAAAATGCTGGCCGGAATGCCGTAGGCAAAGAATTCACCGCTGGTGAACTGTCTGGAGTTGTACGCAATGGCATTGGGGGCCGCGCCCACCAGGAGTAGGAAGGGCATGCCGGCCGTGACCAGGGCCGCGAAGACAATGACTTCCGGGGCCACG
>JAABTO010000285.1 GCA_011389835.1 Desulfotignum sp.
TACGACTATGTTTTAACCAATCCGCCCTTTGGCAAGAAAAGCAGCATCACCATCACCAACGGGCAGGGAAAACAGGAAAAAGAGGATCTGCGCTACAACCGGCAGGATTTCTGGGCCACCACCTCCAACAAACAACTCAATTTTGTTCAGCATGTGCGCACCATGCTGACCATCACGGGCCGGGCCGCTGTGGTGGTGCCGGACAATGTGCTTTTTGAAGGGGGTGCCGGTGAAACCGTGCGGAAAAAGCTGCTTGAAAACACGGACCTGCACACCATCCTGCGGCTTCCCACGGGCATCTTCTACGCCCAGGGAGTCAAGGCCAACGTGATCTTTTTTGACAACAAACCCGCAGCCAAAGACCCCTGGACCCGGGAAGTCTGGTTTTATGATTTCAGGACCAATGTCCATTTTACCAAAAAGAAACACCTGATGGCATATGATGACCTGAAAGATTTCATTGTCTGCTACAACCCGGAAAACCGCCACCAGCGCAAAGAAACCTGGTCGGAGGACACCCCTGACGGCCGGTGGCGCAGATTCACTTTTGAAGAGATTGCCGGCCGGGACAAAACCAGTCTGGACATCTTCTGGATCAGGGATCAGAGCCTGGCGGATCTGGACAATCTGCCTGATCCGGATGTGCTGGCCGAAGAGATCATTGAAAACCTGGAAGCCGGTCTCGACAGTTTCAAACAGATCATGGCATCGATCAATGGACGTTAACACGTAAATATAGTAAGACTGATCCGGCCGGCAAAGAAATCCTTACGGCCAAAAATTCACCCAGCCTGGATCGTGCTCTGAAGGCATTGATGAAAATATGAAAAAGGAACATCACAATGACAACTGTTGAAATTAACGCCGGCATCTGCGGCTTCACCACAATGGTTCATGCAGAAAAAACAAATGGGTATAACGCCATGTTCAGACTGGAAAGCCAGTGTCCCAACTGGCAGAAAGTAAATGATCTTCTGGGCGGTCAGGAGATGGATCTGATGACGGAACTGTTTAAAAACAGACAGACCGGGGAATTTCATTCCATCTTGCTGGAAACGTTTTTAAAGACCATTCCCCACATTTCCTGTCCGGTCATATCCGGGATCTTCAAGGCCCTGGAAGTGAGTGCCGGACTGGCGCTTCCCAAAGACGCGGCCATCTGTTTCAGAGAGTAAACACGCCATGGACATGAACACGTTTGAACGCAGACCGTTTTTTTGCATTTCAGCTGATTTTGACGTATCATAGATTATTTTAACGCACAAAAAACCCAAAGGATCCGTCTATGATGAAAAACCTGCTGATCTGCTTTTCAGCCGGGTGCCTGGGCGCCCTGGCCAACAGCCTTGTGGTGTGGCAGTTTGGAGAACAGGGGATTGCCCGGCTGCTTGGGGTATCCATTGCACCGGCCCTGACGCCTGCGTGGCTGTATCCAAGAATTGTGTGGGGCGGTATCTGGGGGCTGCTGTTCATCCTGCCGTTTTTAAAATCCCGGTTCATGCTCAAAGGCAGCCTGCTGAGTCTTTTGCCCACTGCGGTCCAGCTTTTTTACATTTTTCCCCATGTGGCCGGCAAAGGGTTTGCCGGCATGGATCTGGGCATGTGGACCCCGCTTCTAGTGGTTGTCTACAATTGGGTCTGGGGGGTTGTGACCGGCCTTACCATCCGGTTTTCCCGGTGATGGAGCAATAACAAAAAGGGGGGGCAAGGCTATGGACAACAGCCCTAAGATGGATTCCTTTGCCGGGCTGGCGGCCTGGTCTGGGCGCCCCTGAAATTAAATCCTTGTAAGAACATCAAATTGGTGTATACTACATCGTTTTTCTGACCCATCCGGTCCTGTGCCCTTCCAATAGACATAAAAAATACAGGCTTTACACAACTGCGCCGGCAAAATAATTGGAAACCGGTGTGACTGCATACATATTAAGGAATACCATGCCTCAAAAAAATTTACCCGTGACCGGGTTTGAGCAAATGAATCTGACCCCGGTTGTGTTTTCCGCCTTGAAAGATCTGGGATATGAGACCCCCACCCCCATCCAGTCCCGGACCATTCCCTGTCTGATCGAGGGAAAGGATGTCGTGGCACAGGCCCGGACAGGCACGGGAAAAACCGCTGCCTTTGCCCTGCCCGTGCTGTCCCGCATCGATTTGACAAACAAAAAGCCCCAGGTTCTGGTGCTGACCCCCACAAGGGAACTGGCTATTCAGGTGGCAGACGCCTTTAAAGGGTACGGCAAGAACATGCCGGGACTGAACGTGCTGCCGGTCTACGGCGGGCAGAGCTATGGCGTTCAGCTCAACCAGCTCAAACGGGGCGTCCATGTGGTGGTGGGCACGCCCGGACGGCTCATGGACCATATGAAAAAAAAGACGGTGTCCTTTTCAGACCTCTTCTGCCTGATTCTGGATGAGGCGGATGAAATGCTGAATATGGGATTTATTGAAGACGTGGAATGGATTCTGGACAAAACACCCCAGGACCGCCAGTCAGCGCTTTTCTCCGCCACCATGCCCGGACCCGTGCGGAAGATCGCCCAAAAACACCTGAACACGCCCGAGCAGATCATACTTCCCCAGGACACGCCGGACTCCGCTGATATTCACCAGCAATACTGCATGATCGATCAACGAAAAAAAACCGGCACCTTGATCCGGATACTTGAGTCGGTCGATCATGACGGCGTGATTGTGTTTACCAAAACCAGGGCCGCGACGCTTGAAGTGGCCGCGGCCCTCGAAGCCGCCGGATTCAAGGCTGAGGCCCTGAACGGGGAAATGGCCCAGAACGCCAGAGAACAGACTGTGAACCGTCTGAAAAAAGGGCACATCGATATCCTGGCAGCCACGGACGTGGCGGCCAGGGGTCTGGATGTGGAACGGATTTCCCATGTGGTGAATTTCGATATGCCGTCCCGGGTGGCGCCCTATATTCACAGGGTCGGCCGAACCGGCCGTGCCGGCCGGACCGGCGAAGCCATTCTCCTGTTGAACAGAAATGAAAAATGGATGCTCAAAGCCATTGAAAAACAGACCGGCACAAAGATCACAGAAATGGTCATGCCGTCGGGTGCAGCTATTAACAAAAAACGGATCACCACGTTTTACAACAGTATTTCCCAGGTTTTGGCAGCAGAAAAGACAGATACAGGCGTTTTTGAGACCCTGATCAACGAGTACGCCGAACAGGAAAATGTACCTGTGGCAAAAGTGGCCGCCGCCCTGGCAAAAATGGCCCATGGAGACGCTCCGTTTTTTCTGCAGGAGGCACCGGCGCCGACAAAGGAATCCCGAACCACTGATAGAAAAGCGCCGGGAAAACCGGTGCGCCACAAAAAAGCAGCCGCTGAAAAACCCGTCCGCCACAAAAAAACAGCGCCGGTAATACCGGAAGCCCCCCATACCCCGCCGCCTGAAAACGGTATGGAACGCTACAGGATCGAGGTGGGCACCAGCCATGGCCTGCGGCCCAAAGATATTGTGGGAGCCATTTCAAATGAGGCCGGTCTTGACAGCCGGCATATCGGTCAGATTCTGATTGAACAGGAATTTTCCTTTGTGGATCTGCCCTTTGGTATGCCGGGCAACACCTTTCAGCTGTTGAAAAAAACCTGGGTCAGATCCCGCCGCATGGCCATTTCAAGATGCGCCTGAATCCGTAAGGACCGGTGACACCGCCCGGAAAACAATGGCCAGGCCTTTTGAAAATTTAGTGGCCTGACAAAAAAATCGATGATATGATGCAGGGTATCTATCCGGAAACATGAGATGGTTTGTTTCTTTAATCATCGACAGACGCAATCAGAACCAGCCAAACGCTCATCTACAGCATAAGGGAGGACAGCCAAATGATCACCCTGAACGTGAACGGCAAAAAAAGATCCGTTGATGCTGACCCCGGCACGCCCCTGCTGTGGGTCCTGAGGGACCACCTGGGATTTACCAGTGTCAAATATACCTGCGGGATTTCCGAGTGCGGCATG
>JAABTO010000286.1 GCA_011389835.1 Desulfotignum sp.
TATTTTAAAGGTGAAACTCAAGTACCTGCGGGATCAAGAAAATTCAGAATCAAATCGCCGAAACAAGTAATCCAGATATTGTAACGCTATCTATCCGCTGATCCGTTTTTGCACGTTGCCGTTCACACGGTGCGCATGTTCGGCCCTGACCTTGACGGTTCCATGTAAAAATTATAAAGTGGTTATGTTGTGAACCCAATTGAATGGAGGAAACCATCATGACCCGTGTGGTGAAACAATTATCTGTTTTCATGCTCATTGCCGTTTTCATGATTACCAGCGCGGTCGTCCCGGCTGCCCAGGCAAAAATGATCGATACCTCAGTGTTCCTGGACGCTCAGCAGTCTTCGGCCCGCAGCGATATGCAGGCGCTGCTGGCCCGTGATGACGTGCGGGAGCAGATGACGGCCCTGGGGGTGGACCCGGAGGACGCTGCCGAACGCCTGGCCGCACTCACCGATCGGGAGGTGTCCCAGCTCCAGAACCGCATCGATGACCTGCCGGCTGGGTCGGGCGTACTGGCGGTGCTGGGTGTTGTCCTGGTGGTGCTCATCGTGCTGGAGCTGGTGGGCGTCATCAATGTGTTCAATCGATTGTAATCCGACCCCGTGAACCGGGTGCGCGTTTTTCTGGCCCTCCTGGTACTGTTTGCCGGGGCCGGATGCACCGGCAGAAGCGATGTCCGGCTCCTATACCCCGGTCAGGGCGTGGAACTGACTGCCACGCCCTTTTTTGCCCAGAAAAAATACCAGTGCGGCCCGGCCGCCCTGGCCATGGTGCTGGGGGCGTCCGGCATCGATGTCCACCCGGATGACCTGGTTTCGGCCGTGTATCTGCCGGACCGCCGGGGAAGCCTGCAGGTGGAGATGGCCGCAGCTGCCCGGCAATGGGGCCGGATCCCTTACCCGGTGCCGCCGGACCTGGCCGGGCTGACCGCAGAAATCCAGTCCGGCCGGCCTGTGCTGGTGCTGCAAAACACGGGCCTGAAACGGTGGCCGGTGTACCACTATGCCGTGGTAATCGGCGTGCACCCTCCCGACCGCCTGATTCTGCGATCAGGCACCCGAAACCGGGTGGAGATGCCGGCCGCCCAATTCAACCGTACCTGGCGGCGGGCCGGATCCTGGGGCCTGATCGTGCTTTCGCCCGGCGAGCTGCCTGAAAATGCTGATCCCATAACCTTTGTCACCGCCGTGGCCGGTTTTGAATCCGCCGGCAACACCGCTTCTGCCGCCGCGGCTTACCTTGCGGCCCTGGATGCCTGGCCGAACCACCTGAGCATTCAATTCGCCCTGGCAAACAATTATCTGCGGCAAAATAACCCTGCCGCTGCCGCGTCGCTCTACCAACGCATTCTGGCCACCGACCCACATCATGTGGCAGCCGCCAACAACCTGGCCGAAGCCCTGGCAAAGCAGGGTGATCTGGAACAAGCCCTGGCCATGATCCAGGCCGCCATCATCACGGCTAAGCAGATCCGCTCCCCGCTTTTGCAAGCGATTCATGAAACCCGGCAGGAGATCGCGCAGGCATTACAGGAAAAAAACGCGGTTCCTGCCTTCTGAAAAATTTACAGGTAATCTGTTTTGACAGTCAGTGGACCAGGGTCGGGTATGCGTCAGTTTAATAGGTTGACACCCGGGTGACACTTTGATAAATTTCCAGTGTTTGCGCCTGTAAGGATCTGGTTTATTTTCGGAAAAAGAGAGGGTGTGTATGACCGATGAAACAAAACAGGATGATCCGATTATCGAATTGACGGATGTGGTGGAAGACGGCGAAGAGATGGATCAAACATTATCGGATGATATCTTCTCAGACGATGAGATGCCGGATGAAAACCTTGTTGAATTGACGGATGTGGATGATTTCAATGAGATTGAAGATATGGATAAGGCAGTTGCGGCGGATGAGATTTCAGTACCCGATGAGATATCTGTCTCTGATGAGAAAATACAGACAGCACTGGAACGGGTGATTGAAAAAAAGTTTGCCCAAAAGATCGAACCCCTTTTGTTTGAAACCATGGAGCGCGTGATCTTGCAGGAAATTCAAAAAATAAAAACCACCCTGTTAAAGGACATGGATCGAATCGATCCTCTCTGACGGCAGGGTCTACATCAAAGTGACAGATGACTGGGGATTCATTGACTGATCCCCATTTTTCATTAATAAGGGTATTTAGGAGCAGATTATGGGTTCGGATTCTCTGGACAAAGGGTATGAACCGGCGGGAATTGAAGAAAAATGGTATCAATTCTGGCAGGACAATGGATTTTTCAAGGCGGAAGATACCAGTGACAGACCGCCTTTTTCCATCGTCATTCCCCCGCCCAACGTCACCGGCGTTCTTCATATGGGGCATGCCCTGAACAATGTGATCCAGGATATCATGTGCCGATACAGACGGCTTTTGGGATATAATGTGTTGTGGATGCCGGGAACGGATCATGCCGGCATCGCCACGCAGAATGTCGTGGAACGGGATCTGGCGGCCCGGGGAAAAAACCGGGATCAGCTGGGACGGGAGGCCTTTATCCAAGAGGTCTGGAAATGGAAGGAGAAATCCGGCGGTGCCATCATCAACCAGCTCAAGCGCCTGGGGGCCTCGTGTGACTGGGACCGGGAACGGTTCACCATGGATGAGGGGTTGTCTGATGCAGTGCGCAAGGTGTTTGTCCGGCTGTATAAAGAAGGGCTGATTTATCAGGGCCAGTATATCATCAACTGGTGCCCCCGGTGTTACACGGCCCTGGCGGATCTGGAGGTGGAATATGAGGAGCACGATTCATATCTGTACTATATCCGGTATCCGTTCAAGGGGCAGAAAAAAGGGCTGACCGTGGCCACCACCCGGCCGGAAACCATGTTCGGGGATACGGCCGTGGCTGTAAATCCTGAGGACGAGCGGTTCACAGCGTTGAAGGAGACCCATGTGGTGCTGCCGTTGACCGACCGGATCATCCCCATTATCCGGGATGACTATGTGGACACCTCATTTGGAACCGGGGCACTGAAAGTGACGCCGGCCCATGACCCCAACGATTTTGATCTCGGGGAAAAACACGGGCTGGAACGGATCAAGGTGATCGATGACAAGGGGGTGATGACAGAAGCGGCCGGACCGTTCCAGGGGCTGGACCGGTTCGAATGCCGGGCCCGGGCGGTCCAGGCCCTGGCGGATCAGGGACTGCTGCAGAAGAAAGAGCCGCTCAAAAACAGTGTGGGCAGCTGCTACCGGTGCCGGACCGTGGTGGAGCCGGCCCTGTCCAAACAATGGTTCGTAAAGGTCAAACCCCTGGCGGAAAAAGCATCCGAAGCGGTGCGTTCCGGGCAGACCCGCATCATCCCGGATACCTGGTCCAAAACCTATTTTGACTGGATGGACAATATCAGAGACTGGTGTATCTCCAGGCAGATCTGGTGGGGTCACCGCATCCCGGTATGGAACTGCCCGGCCTGCGGCCATGTGATGGTGGAGGAAACCGATCCAACGGACTGTGCCGTGTGCGGGTCCAAACAGATCGTCCAGGAAACCGATGTGCTGGACACCTGGTTTTCCTCGGCACTGTGGCCGTTTTCCACCATGGGATGGCCGGAGAACACCCCGCTGCTCAAGACGTTTTATCCCACCAGTGTGCTGGTGACCGGGTTTGACATTCTGTTTTTCTGGGTGGCACGGATGATGATGTTCGGTATTCATTTCAAAGAAGAGGTGCCGTTCAAAGATGTTTACATCCACGCCCTGGTCCGGGATGAACACGGCAAAAAGATGAGCAAGTCCAAAGGCAATGTTATCGATCCGTTGAAAGTGATCGATCATTACGGGGCAGACGCCTTCCGGTTCACCCTGGCGGCCTTTGCGGCCCAGGGCCGGGATGTGAAAATGTCGGAATCCCGGGTGGAAGGATACCGTCATTTTGTCAATAAATTGTGGAACGCGGCCCGGTTTGCACTCATGCACATCACTTCC
>JAABTO010000287.1 GCA_011389835.1 Desulfotignum sp.
GACCTCGACCGGACAGGAAGATTTGTTCACCATTTCAGCCAGGTATGCCTTGAAAACAGAAGAGGCACCCGGTTCCACCGCAACGGGGGAAAGTGCGCCGGCAGATCCGGTTACAGACGGCAGGGAAAAAAGTCAGAAAATACTGGTGCTGATTGCCACGGACCGCATGGGATTCGGGGACGATGACCTGGGACGGAAACTGATGATCAGTTTTATCAATACCCTGGGGGAGATGGGAAACGATCTGTGGCGGGTGGTGCTGGTCAATAACGGGGTCAAATTGACCATCGCGGGTTCCCCGGTTTTGGAAACGCTGTGTGCATATGAAAAACAGAATATTTCCATATGGGTCTGCGGGACCTGTCTGTCCCATTTTGACCTGCTCAATGAAAAACAGGTGGGGGAGACCACCAACATGCTGGATATTGTCACTGCCATGCAGCTGGCCACCAAAGTGATCACGCTCTGAATTGAGGCGAAAAGACCGTTTTTTTTCTTTTGTGCCCGGTGGAAGCTGTGATAGGATATATGAACCCGATGCAGGGATCATCTATCAAGGGAGGCAGTGATATGAACCATACATCTTCTCAGCAAGTGGTTGTCGATCTGTTCACCTCTGCCGGTGTGGAAATCAACGGTTCCCGCCCCTGGGACATTCAGGTGAATAAAGATCTTTTCTTCAAACGGCTGATGGCCGGCGGCTCCATGGCTCTGGGCGAAAGTTATATGGACGGGTGGTGGGAGTGCCCCCGGCTGGATCAGTTTTTCGATAAAATTCTTCGTGCCCGGCTGGATGAAAAAGCGAAAAGGTCGCTCCGTGCGCTGTGGTGCCGGTTCAAAGCCATGGTAACGGTATCTCCGGGAAAATTCAGGGCGTTCGAGATCGGTAAACGGCATTATGATATCGGCAATGAACTGTTTTCCCTGATGCTGGACAAATCCATGAACTATTCCTGCGGATACTGGAAAAACGCCGATACCCTGGAAGCGGCCCAGGAAGCCAAAATGGAACTGATCTGCCAGAAACTGCAGTTGGCTCCCGGGATGCGGGTACTGGATATCGGTTGCGGATGGGGGGGGCTGGCCGCATATATGGCGCAGAATCACCAGGTGAGCGTGGTGGGGATTACGGTGTCCAGAGAACAGGTGACACTGGCCAAAGAGCGGTGTCATGGATTGCCCGTGGATATCCGGCTTGTGGATTACCGGGATCTGAATGAACCTTTTGATCGCATCGTGTCCGTGGGCATGTTCGAGCATGTGGGAGCCGCCCGCTACAAAACCTTCATGGGCGTGGTGAACCGATGTCTGAAGGACCGGGGCCTGTTCCTGCTGCATACCATCGCCGGGAACCGGTCCGTGCGCAGCAGCGATCCCTGGATCTCCACCTATATATTTCCCAACTCCATGATACCGTCCGGTCATCAGATTGCCGCCGCAGCCGAGCCGTTCTTTGTGCTGGAGGACTGGCACAGCTTCGGTCCGGACTATGATCCCACACTGATGGCCTGGTATGACAATTTTGTGACGCACTGGGAAAAAATCAAACATACGTACGATGACCGGTTTTTCCGCATGTGGACCTATTACCTGCTGGCCTGTGCCGGGACGTTCAGGGCCCGCAGCAATCAGCTGTGGCAGATTGTTTTTTCAAAAGGCGGTGTCGTGCCCGCGTATGACAGTGTGCGGTGATTCAGGCTCAGGGTACGGGGGGAATCAGGCCTTTGGCAATGGCGTATCGGGTTAGACCGGCAACGCTCTGGATCCCCAGTTTGGATTTGAGATTCCGGCGGTAGACATCGATGGTTTTCACGCTCAGATGCAGGATGTCTGCGATTTCCCTGGAGTTGTGGCCCTCGGCGATGTATATCAGCACCTGTTTTTCCCTGTCGGACAGACGGGTCAACCGATCCGGTGAATCGTCCACCAGCAGATGGGTGATTTCCGGGCTCACATACACATGGCCGGCCAAAACCGTTCTGATGGCGGTCATCAGTTCTTTGAAAGAACAGGACTTGAGCACATAGCCGGATGCGCCGGCATTGAGCATGCCTTTGACATAGATTTTTTCAGTATGCATGGACAGGGCCAGAATACGGATATCCGGATTGACGGCCAGAATTCTCCGGGTCGCTTCCATGCCGTTGAGATCCGGCATGCTGATATCCATGAGAATGAGGTTCGGCGCGGTTTTTTCGGCCAGGGAAACGGCCTGGGCTCCGGTCACGGCCCGGGATGTCACGCGAAATTCTCCGGTGGCATCCAGGGCCTGGGTGATACCGTGGTGAAACACCCGGTGGTCATCCACGATGATGATGGTTTTTTTCTTCATGCGTATGGGATTCCGTTTGATTTGCAGGTGCTGTCAGCACGATTTTCGTTCCTTTGCCGGGGGCGGATGTGATGGTCAGGGTGCCGCCGAAGTTCTGAATTCGTTCCGACAGACTGTACAGACCGAATCCCCCCTCCCTTGACGGTGTCAATGGCGGAACGTCCATGCCGGTTCCTGAGTCCTCCACCTGCAGACAGATGTCCGGACCGCTGATCCACACCTGGATGGTGGCGTTCGAGGTGCCGGCATGTTTCCGAATGTTGGTCAGCAGTTCATTCACCCCCCGGTACAGGGTGACCTTCAGTGAATGGGGCAATAGGACAGGGCCGGTGACATGATTGATATAATGGTATGCCGTGCCTTCCCGGGCATTGGTTTCCTCGATCAAAGCCCCGATGGCGATATCGATATCAAAATCATCCAGAATCGGCGGAGACAGTTTATATATCAGTGTTCTGATTTCCCGTACCGCCTGTTCCAGAATGGTTTGAATGTCTGTGATCTGATCCGGCCGGGGCGGTTCATCGGATTCGATCAGATCCTTGGTCCGGGAGATTCCCATGCCCAGCGTCTGGGCAACACTGTCATGCAGGTCCGAGGCAATCATTTTGCGTCCGCTTTCATCAGAGTAGACCAGGTGCTCATTGAGTTCCTTGAGCCGGGCGGCCTGCCGGGACAATGCCTGAATATGGGACTGTTCTCTGTGCTGGGACAGTTGCAGGCGACGGGTCATTTCATTGAAGGCCCTGGACAGTTCCCCGATTTCATCGCTGCGGTCTTCGGGTGCTTTTTCCGAATAATCTTCCCGGGATATCTGGCGTGTCAGACGGGTCAGATGCTGAAGGGGCCGGACAAAACGGCGGACCCCTAAGTAGTTGCAGCCCAGGGCCACGAGAAATACGACACCCGCATATATCAGAAAACTCTTCAGGATATCGGAGAGATTGGCATCCATGACAAGGCGTGTCTGCCGGATGGAATTGAGCAGATTTTTTTCATTGCTTACCAGCACGATGTGCCATCCGGTCTGCTCCAGACGGCGGGACGCCAGAACATAGGACTGGTCTTTCACGGCCAGTGTGTTCTGGTAGGCGTCTGAATCCAGAATGTGCCGGACGGTCTGTTCAACCTCAGGCAGGCGGGAATCCATGAGGTTCAGGGACAGGATGTCATCTGACTGTTTGAAATGCCCGATATCCACGTCCAGTCCGAACCGGGGCAGGCTGGAAAAGGGAAAAGAGATCAATCGGCCGTGTGAATCCATGAGAAATGCAAAAAAATCGCCGGGGAGATCATCCGGATCTGAAAAAAAGGGGTGGTCCATGTCCAGATGCTGAATCAGGTTGTTCAAGGGAATGTCCATGCCGGCAATTCCTCTGAAACCACCGGTTTCATCCAGAATGGGGGCGACCCCGGTCATCATCAGACCGGCTGCCACATCGTCCTTGTAAAGCCGGGTCCATCGAAATGTGAAATCAGAACCGGACTGCCGGGTAAAGGTGGTCATGGGCTCCCCGTCCCGGATGTCGAATTCAGCGGGATCCGGCAGGTTGAAACACGCTTGCCGCATATCTGGATTTAAGGTATAATATTTTCCAATTCCGGTCCGGGTGATGATATGGACAGCC
>JAABTO010000062.1 GCA_011389835.1 Desulfotignum sp.
ATGGGCGTTCCGGCGTCCTGACGGGGTCCGGACCCCGGTGTTGGGAGCTGCCTCCCGGATCACATCCCCTGACGGACATCATGTGATCATCGCCCTGGATCTCACACAGATGCGCCAGGCTGAAACCAGTTCCTGGAAAAGTGACCAGCGGCTGCGCATGGCTGCAGATTCCCTGGATATCGGCGTTTTTGAATGGAATCTTACCAAAGATACCGCCTTCTGGGAAAATGACCAGATGTACCGGATCTTTGGACGGTCCCGAAAACTGCCGTCTTTGCGATATTCGGATTTTCTGGACCAGGCAGTGGATTTCAGGGACAAAACCGCTTTTGCCCGGGCATTTTCAAAGGCACAGCAGCCGGGGAACAGCTTTACGTTTGCCTGCCGCATACACCGCCCGGACAAAAACACGGTGTCCTGGGTAGAGATCACCGGCAGATTTTACCGGAACGATTCAGATTTATCCTTGTGCATGATCGGTATTGCAAAAGATATTTCAGCACAGAAACAGCATGAACATGCCATAGAAAAAATCAATGACCTGCTGGAACAACGCGTCCGGGACCGCACAGCCAAAATCCAGATCCAGACGGACCGAATGCGGGAGCTGGCCAACAAGCTCGGCCAGGTGGAGCAAAAGGAACGCACCCGCCTGGCCGCTGTTCTCCATGACCATATCCAGCCGCTGGTTGTGGGCGCACGCATGCACTTGTGGGAAATTCACCGCAAAAACGATCTTGACGTAATCCATAACACCGCCCATAAAATTGAAGGGGTCCTGGAAGAACTCCTGGCGGAACTGCGGTCTCTTACCGTGGATCTTTCTCCTTCCGCCATATTGAACGACGGCCTGACCGGGGGCGCAAACTGGCTGGTCTCCTATATGAAAAAAAAGTTTGATTTTACACTGAAATGCCGGATAGACGACACCATCGATCCGGTTGCTGAAAACACCTGTTTTCTGCTTTTCCAGTGCACAAAAGAACTGCTGTTCAATGTGGTCAAACATTCAGGAGAAAAACAGGCAAGTTTGTCCATGGAACGGACAAACGATCAGAAGATAAAAATCATGGTGTCAGACAGCGGCAATGGTTTTGATCCGGATGCATTTGTGGAAACACAAGACAATACCGCTTCTCTGGGACTGTTCAGTATCCAGGAACGGTTAAAAGATATTGGCGGCCGGATGAAGATTGCATCCGCACCGGGTCAGGGAGCTACGGTGACCCTGACCGCACCGGCCCGGGAAACCGATGACGTCACCGCCTCCGGAGCCGGATACGATAGACGGGCAGAAGACCGGGCCGCGATATCGGTCCGCCATCCAAAAGACAGCATCGGCATTCTCATCGTAGACGACCACAAACTGCTGCGCGAAGGGCTTGTGGGTCTGCTGCGAATGGAACCGGGCTTTGAGGTCCTGGGTGAGGCGGCAGATGCAGACACGGCCATTGATTTGGCGCAAAAGCTGGAACCGGATGTGGTTATCATGGATGTGAACCTCGGCGAAACCAACGGCATAGATGCCACCCGGCAGATTCTGTTTAAAAAACCCCATATCAAAGTGGTCGCGCTTTCCATGCACAGTGACAAAAAAGTGATCAATGCCATGTATCACGCCGGGGCATCTGTGTTTCTCAACAAGACGGTGCCCTCGGACGAGCTCATCGCCAAAGTGCGTGCCTGCCTGTCTGGTGGCTGATCCTGCCTGTCTTCTACCTGGTGTCTTGACCCAGGGCTTCAAAGCCTGAAACAATATCCAGCAGCTCTTCTGTGATGGACATCTGGCGCAGCTGGTTGTACTGGCTTTCAAGGTCGTCCATCAATTCTTCAATATTTTTCTGGGCCCCCTGCATGGCTGCCAGACGGGCCGCATTTTCACTGGCCAGAGATTCCACAAAGGCTCTGAATATGCTGATAAAAAGATATTCCTGAATCAGTCTGGACAACAGCCGGCCCGGTTCCATGGTGAACATGGGCAGGCTTTTAGAATCCCAGGTGCGATAGCGGTGCTGTGCCAGCCACCGGGCATCGATGGGCAGCAATTGAACCGTATGGGGGGTGTATCCGGCAGCGGATTTTGGCCGGGCATGAAACAAAAGCACATGGTCCACATCTGTTTTGGCCTGCCAGGTGTCAATGGCCATCAGAATTTCTCCCACATGGGGGGTGATGGTATGCACGGAACCGGGCAGTTCCCTTATTTCATCGCAATGGATGCCGGCATCTTCCAGCAGCCCCCCCGCCCTCATTCCCGCACAGACTACGGGAATCTGTCCTGCATCTTTGCCGGTTTGCGTCAGTTGGTCCAGGGCATGGGATGTCACCTGTTCGTTGAGTGATCCGCACATGCCCTGGTCTGATCCGAATATGACGGCACCGGGTTTTTTTCTGGCAGAACGCCGGGTATGCAGCCGGGTATCCGGATCATGGCGCAGCACGATTCCCAGCGCCATATCAAGGGTCTGGGCATAGTCCACAAGCGAGCGGGATGCGTCTTCATACTGGCGGATATTCACGGCTGCCAGCGACTTCATGGTCCGCACCACGGAGTGCAGATCACCCGTACTGTCGATCCGGCGTTTAAGCTGCGCCAGGGTCTGCATCAGCAGATTCTCCCGTGATTGATTTTACGGCGTTTTGCGCCGCCTGAACCAGGGTGTCAATGGCTTTTTCATCAATTTTCTCCCCTGCGGCGATCTTCTCCATCACCGCTTGGTGGTCGGTATTGGCAGCCTTGCGTATCTTTTTCTGGGCTTTGGATATATCAGCCAGTGCAATATCATCCAATACCCCGTGGGTCAGGGCAATCAACACGGCAATCTGATCCGCTGCCGGCAGAGGGGAATACCGGTATTGCTTCAAGATTTCGCGTATCCTTCGCCCCCGGGACAGTTTTGTCTGGGTTTCTTCATCCAGTCGGGCACCAAAACGGGAAAATGATTCCAGTTCTTCAAACTGGGAATAGGTCAGGCGCAGGTCTCCGGCAACGGTCCGGTAGGCCGGCAGCTGGGCTTTGCCCCCCACGCGGGATACGGATTTTCCCACATCCACGGCCGGCAGTATGCCTTCTCTGAAAAACAGCGGTGACAGATAAATCTGCCCGTCGGTGATGGAAATCAGGTTGGTGGGAATGTATGCGGAAATATTTTGTGCTTCGGTTTCAATGATGGGCAGGGCGGTCAAAGAGCCCCCCCCATTGTCTTCAATCAGATGCGTGGACCGTTCCAGCAGGCGGGCATGGATATAAAAAATATCACCGGGATAGGCTTCCCTGCCCGGGGGCCGGCGCAGCAGCAGGGATAACTCGCGATAGGCCCGGGCATGGCGGGTCAGATCATCATATACGATGAGGACATCTTTTCCCTGATGCATGAAATGCTCTGCCATGGCCGTGGCCGTATAAGGGGCCATAAACTGCAGGCCCGGCGGATCTTCTTCCGTGGACACCACGGCAAACGAATAGGACATGGCATCATTTTCCGTAAGTTCGGCAATGACCTTGGCAAGGGCGGATCCCCTTTTTCCGATACCGCAGTAGATGCAGATCACATCCTTTCCCTTCTGGTTGGCAATGGTGTCCAGCGCAATGGCGGTTTTCCCGGTCTGCCTGTCCCCCAGGATCAGTTCGCGCTGCCCTCTGCCGATGGGAATCAATGTATCTATGACGGTGATGCCTGTCTGTAACGGGGTGCTTACCGGGGCACGGTCCATGATTTCCGGGGCCGGCTGTTCCACCGGCCGAAGGGATGTCTGGGAAAGGGATTCTTTATTGTCTATGGGGTTTCCCCGGGCATCCACCACCCGGCCGATGAGTGCGTCACCCGTGGGAACGGACATGACTTTTTCCGTGCGGTTTACCTCTCCGCCGGCACCCAGGGTATCGGTTTCATCCAGCATGATGACCCCGATGACATCCATGTCCAGATCAAATGCCATGCCATATGCATTCGGGGTACACAGCAGCAATTCCTCAGACTGCACCCCTTTGAGACCCGCAACCGTTATAATACCCGAACTGATGGATGCAATGCGGCCGAAATCCCGCACATGCAGTTCAGGATCCAAGCTGTCCAGTCTGTCGGCCATGGTGGATATAAAATCATCCATGACATGCTGTAGTTCATTGTTGTTGCGGTTCATGATCTTTGCTTTCAATGGCCTGGTTTATCTGTTTTTCCAACGCACTGACATAGTCGTGGGCATGCCAGGTCATTTTTTTGCCGCCGGCAGCAAACGCAATCCCGAACACCAGTTCCGGTTTGACATCAAATGCAATATCCTGCAAATCCGGCAGCTTTTGTGATACTGTTTTTTGAATTGATTTCTGCTGGCTTTCGGACAAATCAAATCCCGTGCTCACCCGGGGTTGTGTTTCCACCTCCCGGGGCAGGTCTTCTTTGTCCAGGGCCTCAAACCGGGACAGAAATTTTTTCACCGCCTGGTCCTGGGCACGGGTATCTGCCAGATGGGACAGGGTTTTTTCAACCGTATCAAAAATAAGACGGGCCGCCTGTTTTTTAAACCGGTCAAAAAAAGAGGCTTTTTCCTGTTCCAATGCATTCTGCCACTTGTTTTTCAAGCCGTCCACTTCATCACGGGCCTCTTTGATCAACGATTCGCGCCGCTCTTTGGCGTCTTTGTCTGCCTGTTTCAACCTGGCAGCCCACTCATCTTCCAGGGATTGTGTCTTTTTTTCAAAGTTTTTTCGGGCGTCTTCTGCAGCGGCTTCCTGTTCCGCTGCCTTGTCAAAGCGCTCTTTGATATTGTTTTCCCGCTGGTCCATGGCCTGTTTGATCCGGTCAAACAAAAATATCTTCAACAGCACCAGCAGGATCAAAAAATTAACGACCTGGGCACCCACTGTAAACCAGTCAATCAACATGATATCCCTCTCACTTGGCTGCTGAAATCACATAATCCCAGAACGGGTTGGCAAACAACAGGATCATGGAAACCACAAAACAGTATATGGCGGTTGATTCGATCATTGCCAGTCCCACAAAAAGGGTGCGTGTGATAGTGTTTTTTTCATCGGGCTGCTGGGCGATGGAACTCAAGGCGCTTGCCACGGCCCGGCCTTCACCGATGGCCGGGCCGATGGCCCCCACCGCAATGGTAAGACCGGCTGTGATAACAGATGCCATACCGATAAAACTGATACTGCTCATATCATAATCTCCTTTACTGGTTGTCGTCTTTTTTTGTATCTGTCTGGTCCTGGACCTGGGTGGCGGATGCGATATACACCATGGCCAGAACGGCAAAAATATAGGCCTGAATCAGCCCGGTCAAAAGTCCGAGCAACTGCAGGATTACCGGAAAAACAAAGGGAATGATGGCCAAAAGGATGGCCACAATCTTTGAACCGCTCATGATATTGCCGAAAAGCCTGACCGCCAGGGCCAGGGTCCGGGACAATTCCCCCATGATATTGAAAGGCAGCATGAACACGGTGGGCTGAATGTATTGTTTGAGATAACTGCCCAGACCCTTTTGGGCAATGCCGAACAGGGGCACGGAAATAAACACACAGATTGCCAGGGCGGCCGTGGTGGAAAGGGATGCGGTGGGCGATTCATATCCCGGCACCACGGTGAGCAGGTTGCAGGCGGCAATAAAAACAAACAGGGTACCGATAAACGGCATATATCTTTTTGCTTTCTGCCGGCTGATTTCACTGATCTGGTCCTGGATACCGGTCACCAGAATTTCCAGTATGTTCTGCCAGGCACTGATTTTTGGCTCTGTGGACAGACGTCTGGTGACAAGCCAGGATCCGATTACCAGCAAAGCCATTACCACCCAGGTAAACACAATGGTCAGGTTGAGTGTGATAAAATGGTATTGAAAAAACACCACCTGGTCCGGGGAGATCTGCTTGATATCCATAAAATTCATGTGCGTGATCCTTTTGTACCCAAAAAAACACCGGGCTGGAGTGTAAAAATAAAAATTTTGCGCATGATCCATATGCCTGCAAGGCACGCAATCATCCCGATCCATTCTCCATTGCCCACCATAAAAACGGCAGTGAGGGTAACCAGAGACCGCAAAACAAAACCGGCGACAAAAATCAGGCCCCAGGATCGTGTACCGGCAAACCATTGTATGGTCAGCCACAGACCCCCAAAATGAAAACATCCGATCACCATCCCCGCAGGCAGGCAGTACAGCACTTGTTGGAAATCCCCGGGTGTCATTGATATCCTACTCTTTTTTTCTGCTTTCGCGTTTTATCCAGTACCATGCGTTCCAGCACCCCACCACCACGCCGGTCAACAGCAGTGTCAATGTCCAGGAAGGCCTGCCCGGCCAGGTTTTGTCCAGCCAGAGACCCAAAAACGTTCCCAGGATTGTGGGAATGGCCACAGACCAGCCCACCAGCCCGAACATGCCCAGGCCGAACCAGACGGGGTGATCCGCATCGCGGGCAGCCAGTTTGCGTTCCTGCTTTGTTTCAATGGTTTTTGAAAATTTTTTGTCTTCCGGTATATCAGGCATTGTTCTGAAACTCCATAAAACGGCGGATAAATCCGGCTTCGATGCGGGTGGCTGACGTACGCATGTTTTTTTCCTTTTGTTTTTGTTTCAAAAAGTCATTTTCCACGGTGTTTTTCAAGGATGCCAGATTCTTATCTTTCACAGCCCTGCGCGTGGAGATGAAAACCGTATCCCCTTTTTTCACCAGCACCCCTTCCATCACCGCCATGTGCTGCTCTTCGCCATTTTCATCATGGAAACTCACGATACCCGGTGCCAGTGCACTCACAAAATCCACATGCCGGGGAAACAGGCCAAAAGATCCGTTCATTCCTTCCGCAGTGATCTTTTGCACCCGGATGTCCAAAAAAACATGGGTGGGAAGCATCACCTTGAGTTTCATGATGTTTTGGCCTCATCGATACTGCCGATCATATACAGGGCTTGTTCGGACCGGTCTGAAAATTTGTCATCCAGAATCTGCCGGCATCCCTCCAGGGCATCTTCAATACTCACGGACCGGCCGTCATAACCGGTAAACTGTTCGGTCACAAAAAACGGCTGGGTCAAAAACCGTTCCAGGCGCCTGGCCCGGTGAACGGTCTGGCGGTCTTCTCTGGACAGCTCTTCAATGCCCAGCATGGAAATAATATCTTTGAGATTTTCATATTCAGCCAGCGTTTTTCGAATTTCACCGGCAATGCGGTAGTGCTCTTCCCCCACAATATCAGGGGTCAGCATGCTGGAGTTGGACTGAAGCGGATCAACCGCCGGATAAAGGCCTTCCCCCGCTTTTTTCCGGGAAAGGACAATGCTGGACGACAGATGCCCGAAGGTGTGGACTGCGGCAGGGTCCGTAAAATCATCCGCAGGCACATATACCGCCTGCACCGAGGTGATGGAACCGGTGGTGGAGTTGGTGATCCTTTCCTCCAGCTCGGCAAGTTCGGTACCCAGGGTGGGCTGGTATCCCAGGCGTGACGGCAGCCGTCCCAGCAGTCCGGAAACCTCCATGCCTGCCTGGATAAAACGGAAAATATTGTCTATGAGCAGAAACACATCCTGATTGAGATCATCTCTGAAATATTCCGCCATGGTCAGTGCGGAATGGCCCACACGAAACCGTGCCCCCGGGGGTTCATTCATCTGTCCGAACACCATGATGGTCTTGTCCAGTACGCCTGCCTCCTGCATTTCATGGTACAATTCCTCTCCTTCTCTGCACCGTTCCCCGATGCCGCAGAACAGACTGACCCCTTCATGGATGCCCACCATATTGTGTATCATCTCCATGATCAGAACGGTTTTTCCGACACCGGCACCGCCGAAAAGCCCGCTTTTGCCGCCCTGTTCCAAAGGGGAGAGAATATCGATCACCTTGATGCCGGTTTCAAAAATCCGGGTGGATACTCTCTGTTTGTCCATTGACGGCGGAGATCCATGAATGGTCCGAAAGGTTGCATCCTGAACCGGGTCCTTCTTGTCAATGGGGTCTCCAAACACATTCAGGGCCCGCCCCAGCAGTGATTTTGCCACCGGCACCTCAAGGTGGCGCCCGGTATCCCGGATATCTGATCCCAAAGCAAGTCCCTGGGTACTGGTCAGGGCAATACCGCGGATGGTTTGATCATCAAGGTGCAGAATCACTTCAATCTGTATGGTGTCATCTTTGCCGCAGATCAGCATATTGTGCAGTTGTGGAATATCATCTGAAAATCGGGCATCCACCACATTTCCCCGGATTGAGATGACCATTCCTGTATTCGGATCTGATGTTGTATCGGAAGACATCTTTGTTCAGCACCTCTTCTGTCAAATAGTCAAATAATTATCAAATCTGATGCCGTTTAGGCCAGGTCGGTGCTTTCGTCTATGGAACACTGGTTGTCCGGGCAGAACAACCGCAGCCAGACACCTTTGGTTTCTTTATCGCTTATGCTGCCCACCGGCAGGGTGATCTGGTCATTTTCCACTGAACAGGCCCCTTCAGGACAGTCCACTTCAACCCATATGCCTTGTTTTCCTATCACTGCCTTTTGCTTTTCATCGGGCAGTTCAGATATTTCATGTTCTGGAAGAATGCGGGCGTTTTCAATGAATACTTTGAACCGGGAGTCTTTCATGATATTTCTCCTTGTATTAAATGATCAAATAGGGCTTGAAGCACCTTAAGTCAGTTTTTTTTCATATATTCTATCTGTGCAATATCCGCTTCAATGATTCTGTTTTCATCTTCAGAATCCATGTTGGTGACATCCATAATAAATTTCTCCGGATCCCCACTGGCGGGAACCGGAATCCCGACAAATTCAGAAGGGATGTCCTTCAATTTTACGGTATAGGTATTTCCACTTTGCCGGTTCATTGCAATGATCTGTTGAATTTGGTCTGTTTGTTCCGATCCCACGACTATTCCTTTCATTTGTTTGTTTTACTGCTTTCTTGGCGTACGATATACGGTAAAACAGCAAAATGCAATACATGGATTCCTGTAATATGGCCGAATGAAACATGCACACAGCCTGTAACATCATGAGGGCGTGACGGCAATTTCCCCGTACAAAGGCAAATGATCCGATACCATACGGGTTTCATAATTCATGGGCACTTTGACATCCTTCACGGAGAAATGGCGGGAAATAAAAATATGATCGATCCGTCTGACCGGCAGCCAGGAAGCAAAGGTGGGTCTTGGATACCGCCTGTTTTTAAAAACCTTCTGGATATCGGCAAGGTGCCTGGAAAGGGTTTTGTACACAAATGATCCCGGTCCGGCATTAAAATCACCGCACAGGATCAGGGGCAGCCGGGAACGGGTGTCATTGCAGATCCACCTGCTGCCGGCCAGGGCCGCAGCCTGCAGTTTGCGGTCTTTGGCCCGCAGACCCAGGTGGGTGTTCAGCACCTGTACATGGCCCAGTGGTGATTCAATCCGGGCCATCATCACCCCGCGGTTTTCCAAAGGTTTTGCTGCAAACGCGGCCGGCAGGCACCCGCAGTTCAGGTCATATATGGGAAACCGGCTCAGGATGGCCAAACCGTATCTGCCGCTGGGGCTTTCCTTGAGTGTAAAAAAATCAAACGACATGTCCATGTGATCAGCCAGATAGGCTGCCTGGTTGATATAACCGGACCGCCGGTGACCGACATCCACTTCCTGAAGTGCAACAATATCCGCACGGAACCCTGCAATCAGTTTGGCTGTTCTGGCAGGATTGTATCTGCGATCCATGTTCCGACAGGAATGAATATTATAACTGAGAATTTTCAGGGTGTTCATGGGGTGTCCATCCATTTCGATAGTCTTGTATCAGGTGTCTGAGATCACGGGCCCGCAGATATGTTTTTTTTGTATTCAGATATTGGGGAAGCACTACCATACCGCGGGTTTCTTCCCAGCCGGGTCCCCCGTGGGCACCGCTTTCAATATTGAATGACAGGGGCGTATTCGCGGGATCCCATCCGGAAATCACAATGTCCCCGGCATCCGCATGTCTGCAGACCCGTGCCAGATCTTCGGCCGTCTGGGCGGCAAACGGATGATCTTTTCCCAGGACCATTAAAAACTGCTGCGCCAGATCAAAGGTCCCCTGCTGGTTCATGGCAACAATGCAATGGTCGTCCTTATAGAGCACCAGAGGGATGTGAGCCGACCGAATCAACGTTTGGGCAAACCTGCTGATAAAATCACGGGTGGGAGTGCCCGGCACATACACATGGCCCAGCGGCCCCATGGTGGTAATCTCTATTTTTTCCCGGGATACCGGACCGCTGTCTTTTTGCAGATTTTCAGAAAACGGCCGGTTCATTATATATGCCCGGGCTTTTTTGTACAGCCCGTCCAGGGTATTGTCGTAAGATCCTGAATGTGCATGCGCTGCATCCGGATTCAGGTCATCATAGGCGTTGCGGATGGCCTCTTTCACCGGAACCCCATAGCGGCTGCCGTACCAGACGACCGTTTCCTGCCCGTGATCGGAATAGATGATGGTTTCGTATTTTCTGCAGCTGGATTGACCGGCTGCCCTGCAGATATCCTTGATGGTGTCATCAATGCCCTTGAGGCTCCAGTGGGCGAACATGGATCCCGGTCCCCTGCGGTGGGCCTGTTCATCATAGCCCAGAAAACTGGCACATACAATGGGAACGCCGCTGCCCACAGCCATCTTGGTCCGGAACGAGACCAGTTCTCTGAGTATGACACAGATTAAAATGCGGGCAGGGACAAATACGAGTTCTTTGATAAATTTTCTATCCTGAACCAGACCCCGGAAAAAATCGGTCACCGCCAGAAAAAATTCAATGATGGTCACCCCCAGAATCCGCACAAACTTTCCCGTATGTAAAATGAGCAGAAAAACCAGTTTCAACGGATTCACCGTGCGGGCAATGGATTCCAGTGTCATGGTCTGGGAGCAGTACCGGGCCTGGGCCGCCCCTCCCGTAAAAATGGTGGAATAGGTGTGTCCCCCGGTCAGCAGCGGAGCGCCGGATTTTTCCAGACGGTCGCCAATACGGTTGGCGGTCTGGGGATAAAAACTGACGTGCCGCTGTTGTTCGCTGCGGGATATGAACTCAAATGCCGGCACACAGGATTTGACCCCGTAAAAAAGCTCGCCCTGAAAAGCCGGGGTGGTGGAAGGCATACCCGAATACATGGGTTTATAAGCCCACCGGCCGTTACGTATCTGCTTTTCAAGAAAGGGCAGCCGGCCGGCTTGCAGGGCTTTTTGAAACTGGGTCATGGAAAGTCCGTCTATCTGAATCAGAACCAGTCCCGGAACATCTTCTGCAGTATCCGATTGCGGCAGGCCCAGCAGCCGCATTGACCATTTGTTCCGGGAAATATTTTTGAAAAACCACTGGACCCTCTGTTTGAATCGGACAAACATCCTGGTTATCCCCTGTCACTGTTTTTTTTTCTGCGTTTTTGCTCATAATTTTTTTCCTGCCTGACCTGGGCCGCTTTTTCTCTGTTCTGCTCGTCCACTGCCTGGTGATGAGCAGTTTCCCCATCACTGTCTTTTGACCGTTTTCCCAGGGAATAGATGGTTTTTTCCCGGCCGTACAGAACCAGGGTATCTCCAGGATATATTTGGGTTTCCCCCCTGGGTACCCCCACATAACTGCCGTCATCACGATGAATTCCTAAAATCAGTATACCTTCCTTGTTCAGGCTGCACCGGGCCAGGTTTTTGTGGGCAAGCCAGTCATTTTTTTCCACGGGCAGCTCCCGGACGCAATATTCGCCGGAAAGGTTCAAAAGTTCTGTGAAATCCAGTATTTTCAATTTTTGCCAGCGGCCCAGGGCCTTTTTCATGGCCTGGTTCATCCAGATTTCGATATGCCTGGATCTGGCAAGAAACCACAATGCGCACACCCCGGCCAGCAGCCACAACAGACGTACCAATCGCTGGGGATCATCGCCATTGGATCCGAAAGACAGAATAAGTGAAATAATGATACTGACAAAACCGGCACTCCTGGCGATCATCAGCCAGGTGATGATTTTTCTTCTGGCCGGATTCCCCATGATTTTTTCAGCCTCACCAGTGGTAAAACCGGTTCCGGTGAATGCGGACCGGGCCTGGAAACTGGCCAACTCCCAGGACAAACCCGTCAGATGAAGGGCAATGCTTGCCAGGCGTATGACCACCATGGACACGCCCAGTACGGTCAATGATGCGATGATGCCGATGATACCTGCCATGCTATGCCGTTCCTTTCCTATACACGGAATCGGAACCGCTTTGTATGTCTCCTGATTTTCCATTCCCTTTTTTGTTCACTTTTTTACCCCCTTGCCTTTCGTTGTCTGATTTTTTGATTTTCCAGTGTCCGCAATGATGGGAATACCATTTTTTCACTCTCTTTTCGTCTATCCATACCATAAAGGAAAAATTATACCTGATTGTCTGAGATAGAAAATGCATGGTTTTATGCATATGGATATCAATCATCATGTATTTTTAACCGGTTTACCGGCAGTATACATACCCTGTATCGTTCAAATGGGTAAAATCCCCTATTTACCCGACAGGTCCCTGCCGCGTAAAGTGAGTAAAAATATACAGAACAAAGGGAGGAAATTTTCCATGAAAAAAAACAACCGTTTACGGTATGTCATCCTGGCGCTGGTGCTGTTTCTGGGCCTGGTATGGTCCCTGGTTTCGGCTTCCCAGCAGGCAGATACCTACCCCAACTCCCGCTTTGTGGCATATCCCCAGTGGCTCAAGGCCCATCTGGATGATACAGATCTGGTCATTGCAGATGTAAGAACCGATGATCATTTTGACGGGGCACTGATCCCCGGTGCCATCCGGCTTCCCTGGTCTGCGTTCCGATTCAATGATATCGGCAATAATGTGGCATCGACGTTTATCGGTATTGCCCGGGCCCAGGATATTCTTGGCCGTCACGGCATTACACCGAAAGATACCATCGTTCTGTACGATTCCGTGGAACGGGACGGAGGGGCCACGGCATCCTATGTTTTCTGGGTTCTGGATATCCTGGGACATGAAAACAAAAAGATTCTCGTGCGCGGCATTGATGGATGGAAGGATGCCGGCTATGACCTGGTCACCACACCGGGTGGAACAGAGCCCCTGCTTTATCAGGCGCCTGCAGAAAACATACGAAAGCACCAGCTCATTGGTGGTGAGTTTGTGTATAAGCAGCTCGGCGATTTCTGTTACCAGATCATCGATGTGCGCTCACAAGCGGAATATGTGGGTGAAAAAGGCACCAAAGGCCTTGACGGAACCCCGTTGAAACTCGGGCATATCCCGACAGCCGTCAACATCAATTATCAGGATGCATGGACCGATCTGGACACAAAGGGGATCAAACCCTATGCACAGCTCCAGACCCTTTACGCCGGCCTGGATGCATCCAAAGCCGTGATTGTTTACTGCAATTCAGGCAGACGAAGCGCCTTTTCCTATTTTATACTCCGGTTGATGGGATTTGACAGGGTGTATACCTATGAACCGTCATGGAAAGAGTGGGGGAACCCGGACAAATTTTTTCCCGTGGAAACCAGGGAAAACACATTGGCAGGCAGCATGCTGCCCACCCCTTCAACAGCCACCCGGACCGTCTCAAACCGGAAATCTGACACAAAAACATCACAAGACAGATCCGGTTCAGGCAAACCTGCAGGCGGCTATATGTCATGCGGAGGTTGATCATGGATAAAAAAAACACCTCCCCCCTTTATTGGTCGTGGCTTCCAGCGGCATTTGCACTGGCAGGCATCATTGTATTTATTTTTGCGACATTCGGGCCTCCAGCCTCTTCCAGCGGTTTTGTCAGCTTATTAAAAGGAGCTGTCCAGACAGTTGCGCCGGATTATGTTGAAAACAACCCCCATTACGCCACGATGCCGGACACCGGTTCCTGGCTCTTTGCCTTTGTTCTGGGCATGGCCATCGGTGGTTTTGCCGCCGGCCGCACCGGCAGAATACCGGTAAGAGATATCCCGGAAATATGGGAAAAACGGTTCGGGAACAGCCGGATCAAACGATTTGCCGCCACTTTTGCCGGTGGGTTCATCATACTTTTCGCCGCCAGACTGGCAGGCGGCTGTACCCTGGGGCTGTTTATTTCCGGATCCACACAGCTGGCTGTCAGCGGGTTGTATTTCGGGGTACTTATTTTTGCCGTTGCCATGGTCACGGCCCGTCTCGTTTACGGCAAAACTGGAAAGGAGGATTAATGGGTTCAGAAATATGGCTGGGGTTATTCTCCGGCATTGCCTTTGGATTTGTGATCCAGCGTGTCGGCGCAACCAATGCAGATAAAATGGCACGGGCACACCTGATGCTCGAAAGTGATATTCCCAAATTCATGCTCATGGCGGTGATTCTCTCAGCCATAGGGCTTTTAGGACTGGAGACCGCCGGTGTGGCCAATACCCGGGTGCTGCCCACCAGTCTGGTGGCCACGGGCGTAGCAGGTATTTTGTTCGGTATCGGCTGGGGATTTTGCGGATACTGCCCGGGAACCACCTGGGCTGCAGCCGGAGAGGGACGCATGGATGCAGTGTTTGCCCTTATCGGCGGACTGGCCGGTGCAGCGTTTTTTGCCCACCTGCACGAATTTTTCATACCATTGCTGTATGATCCCTTCAATGTAGGCCAGATCACCCTTGCGGACTGGACAGGCAGCATGCCTGCCGCGGTTGTTCTGCTGGTTTTTATATTCGGCCTGTGCATCGGTGCCATCCATATTTTATGGAAGGAAAAAAATGGCAGCCAGGCTCAATAACATATCAGTCGTCTTTCTGGTATCCCTTGTTTTAATGACCATCATCTGTTCCGGATGTCCCGGACCACAGAAAGAGACTGAAACAAACCTGAAAATACCCAGAGGATATGTGGACCGGCTTGATATCCAGATAAAGGACCGGGTGGTTGGATTCGGTCCCTTTGTGGGATATTATTTCAAGCCGGAAAATCCAGAGGACCTGACCCGACTTTCTTTTGTCTGTTTTAATGAAGATCAATTTTATACCCGTGACCTGCCGGAAAACACCCTGTTGTTTGAAGGGGATGCCGTGTTGACACAGCTGACAGACACAGGCTTTGACGTGCCGACTCAGAACCGGATCAACCCGGTGTTTTTTGAAGACGCCCCCCAAAAATGGGTGAATAACCGCCCCCGGCCCCGGGATGAATACCTTCATTTTCATTCCTGTTATGACGGGCAGGGTCCTGTGCTTGCAGGATATTGGATCCGACATCAAGGCAAAGCTTCTTTTACCTATGACATGGGCGGACGTATGGGTCCGGACAGTCCCCTTTACCACGAGGTCCACCCCGGTATTGACAAAGCGTTTGCAAAAATTATGGAATTTGATGCAGGCCCGGACGCCGGGCACGGGTCGAAAGACTAAACGCAACCAGAAAAGGCGCTCAGTATGACCAAAAATGCCCATAACAACGAGCATGACAGCCATCAGGCAAACCACGACAACGGACACCGGGACCATGACCATACAGATCACCATGCCCACATGGTGGCTGATTTCAGGCGCCGGTTCTGGGTGTCAATGATTCTGGGAATTCCCATTGTGCTGCTGTCTCCCATGATCCAGCAATTTATGGGTATCAGCGGCCAATGGGACTTTGCCGGTGATGCCTATATCCAGTTCGGATTTTCCACCGTCGTCTTTTTCTATGGCGGATGGCCTTTTTTAACGGGTCTTGTGGACGAACTCAAAGAAAAGAATCCGGGCATGATGACCCTGATCGGCCTGGCCATTATTGTTGCATATACCTACAGTTCCGCCGTGGTATTCGGCCTTGAGGGAAAAGTGTTTTTCTGGGAGCTGGCCACCCTTATCATTATCATGCTTTTGGGGCACTGGATGGAAATGCGCTCGGTAATGGGGGCTTCCGGTGCTTTGGAGGAACTGGTCAAGCTGATGCCGTCAACGGCCCTTCGCATCACCAAAGACGGTGACACCGAAGAAGTCAAGGTATCACAGCTGGAAAAAGGAGACAAGGTCGCTGTCAAGCCCGGTGAAAAAATACCTACTGACGGTGTCATCGCAGACGGGCGGACCCGCATTGACGAATCCATGGTGACCGGTGAAAGCAGGCAGGTGGAAAAGACCACCGGCGATGAGGTCATCGGCGGCAGCATCAACGGTGATTCCGCCATTGAGGTGGAAATACAAAAAACCGGTGACGACACCTATCTTTCCCAGGTTGTCGACATGGTGAAAAAAGCACAGGCATCCAAATCAAAGGCCCAGAACACGGCTGACCGCGCCGCTTTCTGGCTGACCATCATCGCCCTGACCGCCGGGGGCATCACGTTGGGGGCGTGGCTTTTGGCAGGCAGGGAATTTGTTTTTTCCTTAGAACGGATGGTCACGGTGATGGTGATAACCTGTCCCCACGCCCTGGGCCTGGCGGTCCCACTGGTGGTGGCGGTATCAACCGCCATGGCAGCCAAAAAAGGACTGCTCATCAGAGACCGGACCGCTTTTGAACGGGCAAAAAACCTTGATGTGGTGGTGTTTGACAAGACCGGTACCCTGACCGAGGGCCGTTTCGGAGTTTCTGACATTGTCAGTTTTGGCAGCCTTTCTGAAGAAGAAATTCTAACGCTTGCAGCCGGACTGGAAAGCCGGTCTGAACATTCCATTGCCAAAGGCATTGTCGGGGCGGCAAAAGACCGCAATATTGACATCCCTGATCCTGAAAACTTTGAAGCCATCCCGGGAAAAGGTGCCAAAGCACAAGTAGCCGGTAAAAACATCAAAGTGGTAAGCCCGGGTTTTTTAAAAGAAAATGATATTGCTGTGGCAGACAGCCACCAGGATAAACTCGATCAGCTGGCTGATGAAGGAAAGACACTGGTATATCTTCTGAAAGATGATCAGGTCGAAGCAGCACTGGCTTTGGAGGACATGATCCGCGAATCGGCAAAAAAAGCCGTGTCCGGATTACAGGAGATGGGCCTGAAGGTGATGATGCTCACAGGCGATTCTGCGGCAGTGGCAAAAACCGTTGCAGACCAGCTGAACCTGGATGATTATATGGCGGAAATTCTGCCGGATGAAAAATCGGATCAGATCAAAAAGATCCGGCAGGAAAACAAGCGTGTGGCCATGGTGGGAGACGGGGTGAACGATGCCCCGGCCCTGGCTCAAGCAGATGTGGGCATTGCCATCGGCGCCGGCACGGATGTGGCCATGGAAGCAGCCGATATCGTGCTGGTGCACTCTGATCCCCGGGATGTC
>JAABTO010000288.1 GCA_011389835.1 Desulfotignum sp.
GCCGGTTCAACAGGGTGTTGAGGATGGTTTTTTCGGTTTTTTCCAGCGACTTCAGCAGCAGCAGATCATATTGCAGCTGGGCGGTCTGGGCCCGGGCTTTGGACACATCGTAGAACAGGGCTTTGTCATCTGCATAGGCATTTTCACTGATCTCAAGCATCTGCCGGTTCAACGCCAGGTTGGCTTGTGCCACGGTCATGGCTGTCTGGATATATCCCAGCTCATAATAGGAGGCAGACACTTTTGTGACAATGGCTTTAACGGTTTTATCCACCTTGATCCGGGCGATAGCCACGTCCGATTCCAGGACCTTTGCCTGTTGGGCCAGGGTGCCGGGGAACGGGATGGCCTGGGACAGGGTCAGGCTCCAGTCCTGGGGCCCTAAACGGGTTTCAATAGGCCGGGGAAAATAGGTGGCTGCCAACTGGGGATCGGGCAGGCTTTTTTCGACCCGAAAGTTTTCAATAAATGCTTCCCAGGTTTTTTTCGATGCCGTGATGGCCGGGCTGGTCAGATACGCGTACTGGAGCAGGTCCGGCAGGCGCACCGTGCCCGACAGATCGACTTCAAGTTCCGATAGGGTCTGTTCTGCCGGTTCTTCGGCCACGGCACTGTTCTGACAGATCATTAAAAGGCCCGCACACAGACACAACACGTGAACAACGGTCATGCCCTGCCGGGCAAAACGACCCATCAAAGAGATCCATGCGTTGTTCAGTTCTTTCATATAACCATATGGTTTCATGATCATTTCCTTTACACAACCTCCTGGCGGTTTCTCATCAGATCACCTGTTTGATCCTTTTCCCGGAGTCATTGGCGGCGCTCCAGCACATCCCGCATTTTCAGGTACTCCTTTTCTGAAATTTCTCCTCTGGCAAACCGGTCGTCCAGGATTTTCAGAGAATCCCTGGTGTCGGCACTGGGTTTTTCGCCGGACCTGAACAGCCGGCCCAGCCCCAGAACGATCAATACGATGATCAACAAGAAGATGACCCATGCCAAAAAACCGCTGCCAAACATCCCGTGCCCCATACCTGGCCCCATATAACTGCATCCCCACATTTTTCCTCCTGTATGGTCTGTCATTCATATTTATTTTAATTCTTTTCGAACAATGGCATCGCAACAACCATACCACTTTGTGGCAATAATGTATAACCTTTTTGAATCATGAGGAATTTTCTACAACATCATCACCCCGGTCCATTTTGCCCGGTTGCCAAATATCAAAACATGATTCATAATTGGACATAAGATCAGGAAATCCGGTTAATTTTTAATCACTTTTACAGGAACGCTTTTACAATGGATTTCAGGAGAGTCAATCAATGGATGGCTTCAGCATCGCCCTGGCTTCCCATCAGCATGAGCTTCGTTCTCATGGCGGTCATTTTTTTTCAGACCCTCCAGTTGTACAATCGTGAAAAACAGCATGTCACCACCCTGTTGAAGGAAAAAGGCACCGCCTTCATCACCTCTTTCGAGGCGGATGTCAGAACCGCAATGCCCCTCAGTCCAACGGTCCTGCAACAACTCATGGAAAAAACCGTATCCCGTCCGGATGTTTCCTATCTGTTTTTGATGGATGGCTCGGGTAACGTCATCGTCCGCTGGGACCGGAACCTGACCGGCCCAGACACTGATTTCCCGGCCGACTTCTCTGCTTTGCCGGATTCCGAAGATCCCAGCTGGCGGATAGTGGAAACAGGACCCCGCGCCCGGTATTTTGAAGTCTTTAAAACCGCCCGGTTCCCATTGCCGGACATATCTGAAAAACCGGAACACCCGGCCCAAACCATCCGCCCGGGCGCCCTCCTCAACCGCAGTGATGAGCGCCGGCCCGTCATTGCCCTGGGCATGGACATCGCTCCATTTGAACAGGCCGCAGCCGACGATTTGCACCACAACATCAGTATGATGGCCATCGTGTTTCTCACCGGTCTGACCGGTGTCATCTCCCTGATCTGGTCCCGCAGGGCCGCCCGATCCCGGCGGATGCTCAAGGACACCCGGGCCTTTGCCGCAGAAACCATTGCCAGCCTTCCCATGGGGGTCATCATTGTGGACAGGGACCGGCACATCCGGTACATTAACAACACAGCCGGTTCTCTTCTGGATCTTCAGGTGTCAGAGGCCGTCGGCACCCAGGCCGGGGACACGCTTCCCCACAGCATCTGGCACCTGCATCAGACCGCAGCCCCCCCCGGCCAAGGCAGTGAACAAGAGATCTGTGTCACCACGGAAAAATCAGGCCCAACACCTGTTTCCGTCATCGTGACACGGATTTACGGCCGGGAAAACGACTTTATCGGATTTCTGTTTATCTTAAAGGATCTGAGCCGGATCCGGGCCCTGGAATCGGAAATCCGGCGCAAGGAAAGCCTGGCAGCCCTGGGGACCCTGGCCTCAGGCATTGCCCACGAGGTCCGCAACCCCTTGAGTTCCATCAAAGGGTATGCCGGTTTTTTCGGCAGCCTGTTTGAAGAACACAGTGAAAACAAACAGGCGGCTCAAATGATGGTCGAAGAAATCGACCGGGTGGACCGCGTGATTTCCGAACTCCTGGAATTCGCCCGTCCCGCGGATCTTCAGCTGCGCCCCACGCAGCTGGAACCGTTGATCCGGCATTCGTTGGGCATTGTCCGGCATGAGGCCCAGACTGCCGGTATCCGGATAACGGAAAAAATCGATGCCCCGCTGCCACAGGTTCTTTTAGACCCGGACCGGTTCACCCAGGTGCTGCTCAACCTGTATATCAATGCGATTCAGGCCATGAAAAACGGCGGAGACCTGACCGTGGAGGTCCGGGTGGAAAATGATGCCGTCAGGTTTACGGTGTCTGACACCGGAGACGGCATTGCCCCCGAAGACCTGGCATCGGTATTCAATCCCTATTACACCACCAAGAAAAACGGCACCGGACTGGGACTGGCCATTGCCCATAAAATCATTGAAAGCCACACCGGCACCATCCGGGTTGACAGTGTCAAGGGAAAAGGAACCACGTTTTATATGTCAATACCGCTTGAAAACCGGGAAAAGGAGTGACCATGAAAGGCAAAATTCTGATCGTCGACGATGACACGGCCCACCTGTCCATGCTCCGAACCGTTTTAAAAAGCCTGGGCCATACCATCGACACTGCCACGGACGGGGAAGATGCCATCAGCGGGGTCGAAAAAACCCCCTATGATCTGGTGCTCATGGACGTGAGAATGGCAAATGTCGGCGGCATGGAGGCCCTGGAAAAAATCAAGACCTACAACCCGGCTATTTCCATCATCATCATGACCGCCTATTCTTCGGTGGACAAGGCGGTGGAAGCCATGAAACTGGGGGCCTACGACTATCTGACCAAACCCTTGAATTTTGATGACCTGAAACTCACCATCGAGCGGGCCATGAGCCATCTGCACCTCACCCGGGAAAATGCAGACCTGAAAAAAAAGATATCTGCTGACACCGGATTTTCCCGCATCATCGGCACCAGCCCGGCCATGAAAGCGGTGATGGAAACCGCCAGGATTGCAGCTCCCACCGATGCCACCATTTTGATCACCGGAGACAGCGGAACCGGAAAAGAGCTGTTTGCCAGAGCCATTCATGACCAAAGCCCCCGAAAAGCAAACAAACTGGTCTCCATCAACTGTGCCGCGTTGAATGAAACCCTTCTGGAATCGGAACTGTTCGGCCATGAAAAAGGCGCGTTTACCGGCGCGGACAAAAAACGGGACGGCCTGTTTCTCCATGCGGACAAAGGCACTGTTTTTCTGGACGAGATCGGGGATATTCCCCCGTCGATGCAGGTAAAACTGCTGCGGGCCATCCAGGAAAGAGAGATTCAGCGGATCGGCAGTGACCGGCCCATCCGCATCGATGTCCGGATCATCGTGGCCACCAACAAAAACCTGGAACAGGAAGTCAA
>JAABTO010000289.1 GCA_011389835.1 Desulfotignum sp.
AGGAGAATACAATTCATGCCGGAAGGAACATACTGTAATAAAAAACCGATCAACACCCCCGAGGAAGTGAATTTTCTGCTGTCCGACTCCAGCGGGGCAAAATATTACGAAGAGATGAAGCATCTGGACGTGGACGCCGAACTGCTGGCATCCACGATTCAGAAAACCATGAAATCCCGGTTGAAAACCTGGCTGGAGATCTGCGCCCACTGCGGCATGTGCGCGGACTCCTGTTTTCTGTATCAGGTCAACGGCAGAGATCCAAAACAGGTGCCGGCCTACAAGATCCAGTCCACGTTGGGAGAAATCGTCAAGCGCAAAGGAAACGTGACCAACGAATTCATGCGCCACGCCATGGAGGTGGCCTGGGCCCAGTGCACCTGCTGCAACCGCTGCGGCATGTACTGCCCCCACGGCATCGACACCGGCATCATGTTCGGGTACCTGCGGGGCCTGCTTTACCAGCAGGGATTCGTTCCCTGGGAACTGAAAATCGGTGCAGGCATGCACCGGGCCTACCGGGCCCAGATGGATGTCACGGATACGGATTTCGTGGAAACATTCGAGTGGATGGTGGAAGAGTACGAAGATGATTATCCCGGGCTCACCGTGCCGGTGGACGTCGAAGACGCGGATATTTTCTACACGGTCAACGCCCGGGAAGTCAAGCATTACCCGGAAGATCTGGCCGAGGCGGCCGTGCTGTTTCATGCGGCCGGGGAAAACTGGACCATTGCCTCCAAAGGATGGGAACAGACCAGCCTGGCCATGTTTGCCGGCGACTGGGCCGCCTGCAAGATGCAGGTGGAATCGGTGTACGATGCCATGGAACGGCTCAAGCCCAAACGGATGGTGGGAACCGAATGCGGTCATGCCCACCGGGCCACCGTGATTGAAGGACCTTACTGGGCCGGGCGTCCGGACGGCCGGCCGCCGGCGGAATCGATCCATTACGTGGAATGGCTGGCCGAGGCCCTGGAATCCGGCAAACTGAAAATCGATCCGGACAAACGGATCAAAGAACCGGTTACGCTTCAGGATTCCTGCAACTATATCCGGAATCATGGATTGAAAAAAGCCACCCGGACCATCATGCAGCATATTGTGGCCCCGGGGTATTTTATCGAAATGTCTCCCAACAGGGAACACAACTACTGCTGCGGCGGGGGCGGGGGATTCAACGGCATCGGCGTTTTCCGAAAACAGCGCAACCAGGCGCTTATCACAAAAAGGGACCAGATTCTGGCCACCGGCGCCAAACTGGTGATCGCCCCCTGTCACAACTGCTGGGATGCCATTAGGGACCTGGAGGAAGAATATGAGATCGGCATCCGGTGGTCTTTTTTGAAACCATTGGTTATCAAGATGATGATCTTACCGGATCATATGAAACCCGAAGAGTAAACCGTCAAAAAGGGGGGATCATGTTCAAGAAAATTCTGTTTGCCACATCGGCGACCCGGGCCAGTGATCACGCGGCCCGGGTGGCGTTCAACATCGCCCGTGCCAACCAGGCCCGTCTGGATATATTTCATGTGCTCGGGGTTCCTTCCCGGGGATACAGCCAGGTGGTGGTGGATATCAAGACCCGGGAACGGGTGGATGTGGATGATGATTACATGGCCTGGGTCAAAGAGGAGATCACCACCTATTACGGCGATTACCTCAAAAACGGCCTGACCTATGACATTCATGTGACCGTGGGGCACCCTGCCAGGGAAATTCTGCGCCGTGCCAGAGAGACCGAACCGGACCTGATCCTTTTGGGCGGCAGCACGGAAGAGGAACATGATGCGGTTTACAGAAAAACAGTTGCCGGCACCACGCTGCAGAAAGTGGCCCGGTCCGCCAAATGTCCGGTCATGGTGGTGGCACGGCCGGCAGCATCTTTCTGGGGCGGGGTGTCCAACATCACGTTTGGCACCGATTTTTCAAAAGCCTCGGACAAGGCGTTTGATTTTGCCTTGAAAACCGCCCAGGCCCTGGACTGTGAACTCAATGTGTTCCATGCCCTTTCCGTGGGCAGCCTGTCGTCGGACAGACTGCTGTCCCAGGATGAAATCGAACAGAAAATCCGGGAAAAAATGCGCCGGATCCGTGCCCGGTATGAACCACAGCTCAAGACACTCAAGCACTACAACATGGAGGTGTGGGAGGGAATTCCCTATATGGAGATCGTCAAGTTCGCCAGGGAGAAGCATTCCGATCTCATTGTCATGGCCCATCATTCCAGAAAGTTGAAAACCGATGACAACGTATTTGGCAGCAATGTCGAACAGGTCATTGTCAGGGCCGGCTGTCCGGTAATCAGTATCAATCGATAAACACGGAGGAAAAAAATGTCAAAAAAAATTCTGGTCATAGATGATGATCCCAATATCCTGGACTATCTTTCCGCGCTGCTCACGGACCACGGCTATGATACCCAGGTGGCGCCCGATGCCGTAAAGGGTCTTGAAACCGCCCGCCGGTTTCTGCCGGACCTGATCACGCTGGACATCGAGATGCCCGGTGAATGGGGACCGCGGTTTTACCGCCAGATGATGCAGATCAAGGAACTGAAGAACACGCCGGTCATCGTGATTTCCGGGCTGTCCGGCAATGAACATGCCATTCCCAAAGCCGTTGCCGCCGTGAAAAAACCCTTTGACCGGGAAGAACTGCTCCGCATCGTCAAAGAAGCCGTCGGGTGATGGCACCTGTGAACCAGTACCAGAACCTAAAAAGAAAGACAAAGACGGGGTGTCATGGCTGAAACCGTGTTATTGATGGACAGCGACCGGGAGCATGGAGAAGCGATCCGCACCTATCTCCAGCGCCACCAGTACGATGTCACGGTGGCGGGAACCGCGCAGGAGATCCTGACACGGCTCGAACATCAGAAATGGAACATTCTTCTGGGCAATCCCCTGATCGATGAAGAGGCGGCCGCCGTCAGGATTGCCGATCTGCTCAAGGAAGATGCCACGATTCAGCTGATTGTCTTTGGCACCACAGCCCAGTTGGACCGGGCCATGGACCGGTTCGCGCTGGATGCGGCAGCATATATGGATCTGCCCATCAACAGCAAGGCCCTGATGCTGAATATGGCCCGAGCCAGAAATATTTCGTTGAAAAACCATAAAATCGACCGGTATGTTCAGCGGCTGACCGATCTGCACACCGCCAGAAACCATTTTCTCCAGCTGTTTGACTCCGTGCCCTGTTTTATTTCGGTCCAGGACAGAAATCTGAGGATCACCGCCATCAACAAATGGTTCAAGAAGCATTTCGGTAATTACGTGGGCGGGTATTGCTACCAGATCTACAAGCACCGGTCCTCTCCCTGCGAAAACTGCCCGGTGATCCAGACGTTTGAGGACGGTCAGGTTCACAGCACCGAAGAGGTGGTGACCGCGGTGTCCGGAAGGCAGTACCATGTCCTGACTTACACCGCCCCCATCATGGATGAAAAAGACGAGATCGCCCAGGTGATGGAGATTTCCACCAATATCACCCAGATCCGGCAGCTTCAGGATCACCTGACCTCTTTAGGCCTGATGCTCGGGTCCATGTCCCATGGGGTCAAAGGGATGCTCACCGCTTTGGACGGCGGTATCTACCAGCTGGAAACCGGTTTGCAAAAGCAGGATGAGGCGCGGGTGTCACGGGCCTTCGACCAGGTCAAGACCATGGCCGACAAAATCAGGGATATGGTGCTGGAGATCCTCAACTATGCCAGATCCCGGCAGATGCAGTATGCGCCGGTTCCGGTGGCGGACATGGTGGAACATGTCATGAAAAGCGTCAGGCCTGCCGCATCGAAACACAATGTCATCTGCGAGGTGTTTCTGCCTGAGGTGCCGGGCATCATCGAGATCGATTCCGTGTGGATGGAATCCGCTCTGGTGAATTTTCTGGAGAACGCGGTGGATTC
>JAABTO010000290.1 GCA_011389835.1 Desulfotignum sp.
CACAATAAAATCAGGGTGCTTCACAGCCATACCGGTGACGTGAGCCTTCTGGTCTCCCGGTTGGAACTTTTGAAAACCGCGGCTGAAAACAGAGATTCGGATCAGATTAGAAAAATGCTGAACCAGATTGTTCCGGAATACCATGAAACGGTTATTTGATTTTTCGGTTTCCCTGGTGCTGATGGCAGCCCTGATGCCGGTGTTTGTGATCACGGCCCTGCTGGTCAGGGTGAACCTGGGCGCCCCGGTTCTCTTCAAACAGATGAGACCGGGTTTAAAAGGCCGGCAGATCGGAAGAGCGAAATTCCGGTCCCTGACCCATGAGACAGATGAGACCGGCCGGCTTTTGCCGGATGCCGACCGGTTTAACCGGTTCAGCGCCCTGCTCCGAAGTACCAGCCTGGATGAACTGCCGGAGTTGATCAATGTGTTGAAAGGGGACATGAGCCTGGTGGGACCCCGGCCTTTGCTCATGCAGTATCTGGATCGGTATGACCGTGTCCAGGCCCGGCGGCATGATGTCCGGCCGGGTATCACCGGATGGGCCCAGGTGAACGGGCGCAATGCCATCTCCTGGGAAGAAAAATTCAGGCTGGATGTGTGGTATGTGGATCATCATACATTGTTTCTGGACATAAAGATTTTGTTTTTGACCCTGGTTCAGGTGTTTAAACGGCACGGTATCCAGGAGACAGGGCATGTGACGGCCAGGGAATTTATGGGGAATAAAAAATGAATGACAGGTTCGAAAACTGGGAATATCCGGAGATTATTGACGGACAGCCCACCAGATACCACTGGATAGTCCAGGGGGTGGCCGGATTCTCTCTGGGGTATAAAACCGATATTGGCGCGTTCTGCTATATCAATGCCCGTGAAGGTGTGGTGATCGAAGATTTTGTTCAGCTGGGATCCCATTGTTCGGTGTATTCAGCATCCACCATCGATGGGAAAAAAGGGTGTGTGACATTAAAGAAAAACTGCCGCATCGGTACCCACAGCACCATCATGCCGGGGGTCACCATTGGCGAAAATACCATTATCGGTGCCCACAGCTTTGTGAACAAAGACATTCCGGACAATGTTCTGGCATACGGCAGTCCGGTTAAAGTTTTTAAAACCCTGGAGAGATAAGATGGAATTTGCACCATGGCCGTTTTTTTCGGATGATGAAATTCAAGCGGTTGTCAATGTGCTCAAATCCGGAAAAATAAACCAGTGGACAGGCGATGAGGTACTGGCTTTTGAAAAGGAATTTGCTGCATATGTCGGCATTTCCCATGCGGTTGCTCTGGCCAATGGGAGTCTGGCTCTGGACATGGCCCTGGCAGCTCTGGATGTCGGGAAAGACGATGAGGTGATCGTCACGCCCCGGTCATTTGTCGCCTCTGCCGGGTGTGTGGGATTGCGTGGGGCTGTGCCGGTGTTTGTGGATGTGGATTCAATCAGTCAGAATATGACCGTGGATTCCATTTCTCAAGCCGTTACTTCAAAAACAAAGGCGGTGATTGCGGTGAATCTGGCCGGGTGGCCCTGTGATCTGGTATCCATCAAATCCTTTTGTGAACAAAAGAATCTTTTTTTGATCGAGGACTGTGCCCAGGCCCATGGGGCTGCGTTTGAAAGTCAAAAAGCCGGCAGTTTCGGGGACTGTGCCGTTTTTTCCTTTTGCCAGGACAAGATCATGACCACCGGCGGCGAAGGCGGCATGCTGGTGACAGACAACGCAGATATCTGGAAAAAAGTCTGGAGTATGAAAGACCATGGTAAAGATTATTTTAAAACGTTCTGTCAGAATCATGACCCCGGATTCCGGTGGCTGGTGAACAGTTTCGGCACCAACGGCCGGATGACGGAAATGCAGGCAGCCATGGGGCGGGTGATGCTCAATAAACTGGACAGCTGGGTTGAAAAAAGACGCGCCCATGCAGACATGCTGACCCGGGGATTTGAAAACACCATGGGTCTCCGGGTGACGGTGCCGCCGCCCAAGGTGTATCATTCCTATTACAAATACTATGTTTTTGTCAATCAGGATCAATTACAGGCCCCGTGGAACCGGGACAGGATTATCCATCATTTGAATATGGCAGGGGTGCCGTGCCAAACAGGGAGCTGCCCGGAAATCTACCGGGAGCGGGCGTTTGCAAACGGATCCTGCCGGCTGGCCGGCGCCATGACGGATGACACCGGAAAAGCGTATCTCCCTGTGGCGCGTCAGCTGGGGGAAACCTCAATCATGTTCATGGTACACCCTACGTTGAGCCGGGCTGCCATCCAGTATGTCGTGGATCAGGTCAACCAGATCATGAAACAGGCGGTGAGATAGGTTTTGGCACAAAACGCTCAGGCGTATGATAAAAACCGGTCACGCCGGATCCCTGCCGGGAATTTGGCCGGCGAGGCGTTCTGGGTTGGATTCGGAATCATCACAGGGGTTTTGGCCCTGGTTGCGGGGACCCGGTTTTTAACCCATCTGCTGCCGCCGGATGAATATGGAAAACTGGCGCTGGCCGTCAGCCTGTCTACGCTGGCGGTCATGGTCTTCGGCGATCCAGTGGGAAAGACAGCGGTGCGGTTCTATTCTTTGTGGTACACGGCCGGAAAACCTTCCGGGTTCCTGCAGAACCTCGGAAACTCCCTGGTGCGGTCCATAGGGGGCATCGGACTGGGCTGTCTCATTGCCATCGTATGCAGCCATTATTTTCATGCTGTTACAGGCACCTACCTGATTCTGGCAACCGGGATTTTTGCCTGTATTCTGGTTTTCAACCGGGTGGCAGTGGCGCTGGAGGATGCGGCCCGTGAAAGACGGTTCCGGGGAGTTCTTCAGGGCGGATTTGAAATGCTGCGGTTTGGTTCTGCCGTTGGTCTGGTAACCATTTTGACTCTGCCTGCAGCAGAAACCGTCCTCACCGGATTTGTGCTGGCCGGTATCCTGGTCGTGATGGCTCACGGCATCTTTTTGTACCGGCTCTTTCACAGGGACCGGGCAGAAACAAACAGCCCTGCACACCCGGACGGTGAAATGGATATTGCCCGCATGCGTACCTTTCAGTCGCCGCTGGTGGTGAGCAGTATCTGCGTCTGGCTGGTCATGATGTCCGAGCGCTGGGCACTTCAGTATTTCGGCAGCCAGCAGGATGTAGGCGGATATGCCGCAGTATACCAGCTGGCATTTGTCCCCATGCTGCTGGTCAGTAATTTTATGGTCCTGCTCATTGAACCGGTTCTCTACCAGGTGGTGGAACCGGGTGGGAAAACCGTTTCTTCAGATCAGAGGCAGCGGATTAACAATTTTGCGGTTCTGGGTGTCATGATTTTTTCTGTTTTTTTGTCTGTAGCGCTTTTTTTTACATATCCTGCTGCCGGCAACCTTTTGCTGGGGGGGGAGTTTCGGGATTACAGCTGGATGTTCCCCTGGCTTTTTCTTGCAGGGGGGTGTTTTGCCGCTGCCCGGCAGCTCCTGTTACAATTAAGTTATGACATGCGTACCGATCTGCTGGCAAAAATATGGGGTGCGGTTGCAGCTGCCGCTGTGGCAGCTTATGCCATCGGTGCTTTTTATTGGCAGGCGAAAGGCATACTGTCAGCGGTTGTGGGGGTTAATGCCGCATTGTTGGTTTTTTCACTGGTTTTTGTCAATATGCGCAAAACCGCCAAAATGCAGAAAATGTCACCAAAAAGAAAATGACTTCAGGAGGATGGGCGTGTAATATGGGCAGCATTCCCCTTAAGTGGCGGATCTATTCTTTTTTCCATTTATGGTATGGCAGAACAGTCATGCTGGGCAGGAACGGCAAAACAAAGGTTTTTTGCATCGGGTTGAACAAAACCGGCACCACCTCCTGGGCCCAGGCCATGGTTGATCTGGGGTATCGGGTGGGTAACGAACGGGCCGCGGAAAT
>JAABTO010000291.1 GCA_011389835.1 Desulfotignum sp.
GGGAAAGAAAAACCCGTCAGGGGCCAGGGCGGCCTGGAGATCGGCGTTTACCACACCGGGTTCCAAAATGACGTACCGGTCTTTTGTGTTGATCTCAATGATCCGGTCCATCTTAGAAAAGCAGATGACCAGGCCGTGGCGGACCGGCACCGGTGCCCCGCACACCGAGGTGCCCGCGCCCCTTCCCGTGACCGGGATCTTGTGGGCCGAGGCCAGGGACAGGATCTGTGATACCTCGTCGGTGGTTTCGGGAAAAATCACGGCATCGGGCATGGACTCTTCCACAAATGCATCATAGGCATAGCAGAACAGCTGTTCTTTTTTGTCCAGCCACCGGGCCGGGTCCACAATGGCGGTAAATTTTCTTGTCAGGTCCTGTGATATCACTGCAGTCTCCTTTATGTCCGTCGCTTTTGTGCGGGCCCTATTTGAGCAGCCAGTTGGGCAGGGCCAGAGAGATCCAGGGGATATAGGTGACCAGCATCAGGCAGGCCAGCATGATCACCAGGAACGGGGCCACACCCCGGGCGATTTTGATGATGGGTTGTTTGGTGATGCCCGAGGCCACGAACAGGTTCAGACCAAAGGGCGGGGTGAGCATGCCCATCTGGATGTTGAGCACCATGACGATGCCGAAATGCACCAAATCGATGCCGTACCGGTTCAGGGTTTCCAGAAACAGCGGGGCCAGGACCAGCATGGCGGATACATCATCCATGAAACACCCCAGGATCAGAAACAGAAGGTTGACGGTGAGCAGAAACATCCAGGGGCTGTCGATATAGTGGATGATGATGTCGGCCAGCTGATGGGGGATCTGTTCGGCGGTGAGCAGCCAGATAAAGGTCATGGCACACGACAGGATGAACAGCAGGCAGGCGGATAAAATGGCCGCCTCCTGGCACACGCCTGTCAGGTCTTTGATGCCGAATTCCCGGTACACCACCATCTCCACGAACAGGGCATACACCACGGACACGGCCGCTGCTTCTGTGGGGGTGAACACCCCGGAATAGATGCCGCCCAGCACGATAAACGGCAGCAGGAGCGCCCAGATGCCGTCTTTTCCCGTCTGGATCAGCCGGGACAGCGAGGCGTTCTGAGCAATGCGCCAGTCGTTTTTCTTTGCTACAAAAAAGGTGAACACCATCAGGCAGAACCCGATGAGCAGTCCCGGCAGTACGCCTGCCATGAAGATTTCCGCCACAGACACGTTCATGACCAGGCAGTAGAGAATCATGGGAATGGAGGGCGGGATCACGATGCCTAAGGACCCGGACACCGTGATTAACCCCAGGGAGAATTTTTCGCCGTATCCGGCCTTGATCAGGGCAGGAATCATGATCGATCCGATGGCCACCACCGTGGCTGGCGAAGATCCGGATATGGCGGCAAAAAAGATGCAGGCCAAAATCCCGGCCATGGCCAGCCCCCCGGGAAACCATCCCACCAGGGCGTTGACAAAATTGATGAGCCGCCGGGCAATGCCGCCCCGGGTCATGACGGCACCGGCCAGGATGAAAAACGGAATGGCCAGAAGCACGAACTGGTCCAGGGCGTTGAACAGCTGCTGGGTGATGATGGTTAAAGGCGTGGAGGAAAACAACACCAAAGACACCAAGGTGGTCACCCCCAGGATCACGGCAATGGGCACGCCGAGAAACAGGAGCCCGGCAAAGCAGCAGCAGATGGTCAGGATCATGGGGTCGCCCCTTTCATGCCCTCTTTGAACGCCTGGATCAGAAACCGGATCCCGATGAAAACGGAAAACACCGGAATGGGCAGGTAGGCGATATACATGGGGATCTGCATGGTGGGGGAGGTGGTCTCATACCCGTACATGCGCAGCACGATTTTCCAGGAATGATACGCCACAATAAAGAAAAATCCCGCGGACAGGCAGTTGGTCAAGGCCCGGACCAGGCCCTGCCAGGGCGGTTTCATGTGGGTGACCACCAGATCCATGGTAAAATGGCTGCCGGTGCGCACCCCGATGGAGGCCCCTAAAAATGCCACAAACACCCCCATGTACCTGCCCAGTTCCTCAAACCAGGTAAAGGAATAGTTGAACACATACCGGGCGATCACCTGGATAAATCCGATGGCGGCCAGGACCAGGATGGTCCACACCAGGGTGATGTTTTCCACACGGTTGATGAAGCTAAAAAAACGCTGCACGGCCGTATCTCCTGAAAGAGCCGCCGAAAAAAGTTTTCAGCGGCTCTGCTGTTCGGTGGAATGGGCAGCGGTGCGGGTGGTTATGGCTGTGGGCACCGCCTGGGTTCTATTGTTTGTGTGCCGCAATTTTATCCAGCAAAAAATCAAACAGGTCATCCCCGATTTTTTCGCGGTACTTGTCCCATACCGGCGTCATGGCGACACGGAACACTTCACGCTCTTCCGGGGTCAGATCGATGATTTCGATGTTGTTGGCTTTGGCAAATTCGTCAATGGACATATTGAGTTTGGGCAAAGAATCGTGCAGGGCCGCGTTCACAGTGCGGTTGGTGTCGATGCACAGATCGGCGGCTTCCCTGAAAATCTGCTGCTGTTCCTTGGTCAGGCTGTTCCAGTAATCCACGGACACCACGATGATGCATTCGGTGAGGCAGTGCTGGGTCCGGGTCACATATTTGGTGACTTCGGTGAATTTCATGAGAATGGAGGTGAGGATGGGGTTTTCCTGGGCATCGATGACCCCGGTCTGCAGGGCGTTGTAGGTTTCCGGGAACGGAATGGCCACCGGCGATGCTCCCAGCTGCTTAAAGGTGTCCAGGTAGGCGGGAGAGTTCATGACCCGGACTTTGAGGCCTTTGATGTCATCCGGGGTGCGCACGGGCCGTTTGTTGTTGGTGAAATCCCTGATTTCATTTTCCGTCCATCCGATGGCGATGAACCCTTTTTTCGGGAAAAAGGAAAAGATTTTTTCCTGGACTTCCGGGTCATCCAGGGTGGCATAGGCGGTTTTGCGGTCCGGGAAAATAAACGGCATGTCCAGAATGGCGCACTGGGGAACGAAGTTCTGCAGCACCGCCGTGGTCAGGGCTGCGATTTCCAGAGTGCCGGCCTGGACCTGTTCGGCCATGGAGCGTTCCCCACCCAGCTGGCCGGCGGGAAAGGTGGCGATCTCGATGGCACCGCCGGTCTTTTCCTTCACATAGTCGGCAAAGGCATCCACGCCCTTGGCCTGGCCATGGAACGGCGGGGCCACATGGCCGAACTTGACGGTTCCGGCAGATGCAGGCACAAGACTTCCCAGAACAAAAATTGCCAGAATCGCTGCGCCTGTGATTAAAATGCTGTGTTTGACACCCGTTTTTTTCATGTTGACGGCTCCTTTTTTGCGGATTTGCTGTGATGGTTGGAAAACTCAGGGTCCCTTTATTGTGGTTTCCCTGGATTCTGGCTACCTGAATGTTTTCTGTTTGTCAACTTTAATCTGCTGTATCGCCAAAATTGCGGGAAAATTTCATTTCAGGAAACTTTTGGCAAAACCGGTTGACAAAAAAAGGGCCGGCTGCATTCACTGGCGGCCGGCCCCGGGAATACGATGGTTGAGATGAATGTTACATCGCGGATTCCGGATGAAATACGTTGACTTCTTTTAAATCATCACCCAGATATTCGCGTTCATTGGGGCCCAAAATGCCCAGTGACAGGCAGATCAGGGTCCACATGTGAACCACGGGGTAATTGCCGCCGTAGTGTTCGCTCAGTTCATGGATCTGGGCGTGACAGTTGTGGCACCCTGCGATGCAGTAATCCGCGCCCGTGGCTTTGATCTGATCATCCTTGATCTTGCCGTAGGCCAGTCGCTCTTCTTTGAACCCGGACTGCAGGAATCCGCCGCCGCCGCCGCAGCAGTAGTTGTTGGAGCGGTTGGGCT
>JAABTO010000292.1 GCA_011389835.1 Desulfotignum sp.
ATCGTGATCTCTGAGCAGGTCTTTGAGTTTCTGCCGGACCGGTTTTCCATCTGCCGTGGTGGTCAAAGCGGGCATGGATTTCCCGTTCATCCAGGTCTCCTGCATCCAGACTGGCATCCCGGTATTTTTTTCGGAACAGATCCATGATCTTGTGTTTCAAAATACCGGTGAGCCAGGTTTTTTCCGATGCTTTGCCGGAAAAATTTTTTCTTGCTTCCAGGGCCGCCACCAGGATGTCAGCAGAACTGGGTGGATGGACAAAAGGGAGAGTCATTGATTCCATTCTTGAATATGGGGTTGATGGTCATACAGGTTATAAAAGAATAGATTGCGTTTTGTCAATTGAATATTATTGTATACTATATTGTATAACAAAGTTAAACAAAAATATCCAAGGAGGATACAGACATGGCCCGATTGACTACCCTGCCCGAACCCATGCACTCTCACCTGGCAGATCTGCCCTGTCCCACATTTGACACCCGGCCCTGGGTCACCGGACCGCCCCTGTCCCGGCGGCGGGTGGCCATTATTTCCACTGCCGGCCTGCACCGCCGGGAGGACCGGCCCTTTGAAGGAATGACCGGGGATTACCGGGTGATTCCCCGAACCTGCACGGCCAAAGACCTGGTGATGACCCATATCTCCACCAATTTTGACCGCACCGGGTTTGTCCAGGACTGGAATGTGGTGTTTCCCCTGGACCGGTTACACGAACTGGCCGCCGGCCAGACCATCGGATCTGTGGCCCAATTCCACTATTCATTCATGGGGGCGGCCGATCCCGGTGCCATGGAACAGGCTGCCGGCCGCCTGGCCGGTCTGTTGAAGGGAGATGCTGTGGATGCAGCCCTGCTGGTGCCGGTCTGACCGTTCTGCACGCGCGCCGTGGGCGCGCTGGGCCATTACCTGGAAGCAGAAGGGATTCCCACCACCCAGATCAGCCTGATCAGGGAACACACCGAAACCATCCAACCGCCCCGGGCCCTGTGGGTGCCGTTTGCTCTGGGCCGTCCCCTGGGACGTCCCAATGACCCAGCCTTTCAAACCCGGGTGATCCAGGCGGCCCTGGCTTTGCTGGAAACGGAAAAAGGTCCGGTATTGGCCGATTTCCCGGACGAGGCCCCTGACGGGTCCGAACCGGCCGAAGCGGAGATGGACCTGCCGGCCTGCCCGGTCTCCTTTGCCCGGCCGGACGGGCAGAAAACAGAAACCGAACAGCTGCTGGAAGCGTTCCGACAGGAGCTCGCCGACTGCCGGTCCTGGTATGACATGGCGGCCGAACAGCGGGGATTTTCAAGCGTGGCTTATTTCACGCCCGATGCCTCTTTTCAGGTATTCCATGACTTTCTGCTTGACAAACCCATCCCCCTGGATGACAACATAGCGTCAACGGCCCTGGCCCTTCGGCTGGCGGCCCAGGACCTCAAGGCCGCCTATTTCGAGTCGGTCATGGTCCGGCCGGATATCACCCTGCCCGATGATACCGCCTTTAACCGATGGTTCTGGCAGAAAACCGCCGCCGGAGAGGTGCTGCGTGCCGTCCGGGACAAATGCCGGGCCGCAGATGATGCGGCTTTGAAATTGAACGGCGATCTGCTTCTGGTCCCCATGGACCAGGCATCTGCCTGAAACAGGAACAGATTATGGAAAAACTGCTCAATGTCAGACAGGCGGCGGCCCTGCTCAATGTTTCACAGATGACGATCCGCCGCTGGACCAACAATGGCCTGCTGCCGTGCTTCCGCATCGGGAAAAGACGGGAACGGCGGTTCAGTGAAGCCGATCTTCAGTCATTTCTCGCCGGCCGCTCAAACGACCCGGCTGCCATGAACCACTGTGCTGACACCGTCCCTGCCGCACCGGCCCCAAACCAGACGTCCTTCCGGATCGATGGCGTATCTCTGGGATTTGCCGACCTGCATGTGCCGGACGGGTCCCACCTGACCCATCTGTACCTGGACCGGTCCGAAGCTCTGGGCATTCAGGGTTTTTATGTCCGCCAGGGCCTGAACACCGGCGACACCGTGATGGTGGTAGCCCCGGCGGACCGGCGGGACACACTGCTGGATACCTTAGACCGGGACGGCATCCCGGTCCGGGACCTGATCAAACAGAACCGGCTGATCCACAATACCGGTAGACAGACCCCGGAACAGATGACCGCGCTGATATCCGGGGCCGCCGCATCCGCGAACACCGGTTTCCGGCTGGTGGGGGACATGTCCTGGACATCTGCCGCCGGCTGGTCCCTGGAACAGACAAAAGCCCTGGAAGAAAGCACCAATACCCGTCTGGCACCGGGCCTGCTGTTTCTGTGCCAGTACAGCCTGACCGAATTTTCCGGAGCCCAGACCATGATGGCCCTGGAAACCCATGGCTTTGCCATCTATAAAAACAAACTGACCCGGCTGCACTTCTGATCACCTGTTTTGTAAGACTTTGGCGTCTGATCCGACCAAACAGGCAAGCCGATGAATGATCAACCCGATGACAAAAGGAGCAAAGCCATGAACACCCCAATATTCAAATGGATGGTGGCAGGAGCAGTCATCGGCCTGGTAGTGCTTTTTTTCGTGTTTGATCTGGGACAGTATCTGTCCCTGGCATATCTGAAATCCCGTCAGGAATGGCTGGTGGACATCTACGCCCGACACACGCTGTGGGCCATCGGGGCGTATATGCTCGTATATATCATGGTCACGGCCCTGTCCCTGCCCGGCGCGGCGGTCATGACCCTGGCCGGAGGGGCCCTGTTCGGTCTTGTGACCGGCACCGTGGTGATCTCCTTTGCCAGCACCATTGGCGCGACTCTGGCGTTTCTGGTGTCCCGGTTTCTGTTGAAAAACTGGGTCCAGGACCGGTTTAAAGACAAGCTGCACGCCATCAACCAGGGCATTGAAAGAGACGGGGCGTTTTACCTGTTCACCCTTCGGCTGGTGCCGGTGTTCCCGTTTTTCATCATCAACCTGGTGATGGGCCTGACCCCCATCCGCACCATCCGGTTTTACCTGGTCAGTCAGGTGGGAATGCTGCCGGGCACCCTGGTGTATGTCAACGCCGGCACCCAGCTGGCACAGATCGATTCGCTGAAAGGCATTTTATCCCCGGGGCTGCTGCTGTCCTTTGCCCTGCTGGGCATATTTCCGCTCCTGGCCAGAAAAGGAGTGGCCTTCATCAACCGAAAAAGAAAAGGAACACATCATGAGCCAGTATGACTATGATATCGGCATTATCGGCGGCGGCGCAGCCGGCCTGACCACCGCGTCCGGGGCCGCCCAGCTCGGGGCCAAGGTGATTCTCATTGAACAGGAGGACCGCCTGGGCGGGGACTGCCTCCATTATGGCTGCGTGCCCAGCAAAACCCTGATCAAGTCGGCCCATGTCTACCACCAGATGAAGCGGGGGCCCGAATTCGGCCTGCCGAAAGTGGACGTCCCACCCGTGGAGTTCAGACAGGTGGCCGACCGGATCCGGTCCGTGGTGGACACGATCCAGAAGCACGATTCTGAAGAGCGGTTCTGCAGCTTAGGCGCCAAAGTGGTGTTCGGCCGGTCCCGGTTTGAGGACGAACATGCGTTGCAGGTCAACGGCACCACCATCTCCGCCGCCAGATGGGTGATCGCCACCGGATCTTCTCCAGTGGTGCCTCCCATTCCCGGCCTGGCGGACACCCCGCACCTGACCAACAAGGAGATCTTTTACATGGATACGCTGCCCGGATCCATGATCATGCTGGGAGCCGGTCCCATCGGCATCGAGATGGCCCAGGCCTTCCACCGCCTGGGCACCCGGGTGACCGTGGTGGACCGGTCTCCCCAGATACTGGGCAAGGAGGACAAAGACATGGCGGACACCATCATGCAGATCATGGCAAATGA
>JAABTO010000293.1 GCA_011389835.1 Desulfotignum sp.
AGTTATCAGCGCCTGTTCACCCACGCCGGGTGCGGGGTGTTCATTTCCAGCAAGCAGGGGCGGTTTCTGGATGTGAATCCGGCACTGCTCAGGATTCTGGGATATCAGGACAAAGAAGAGTTTCTCTGTCTGGACCTGGCCCATGATGTGTATCTGAAGCCGGAGGACCGGGAAAAATATCAGCGGATTATCGAGAAAAAAGGCCGGGTAGTGGATTACGAACTCCAGTGGCGGCGCCGGGACGGCCATATCATCGATATCCTGCTGACCTCCCATGTCCGGTATGGCACCGACGGCGAGGTCCTGGGATACGAAGGCATTGTGGTGGATGTTACCGAGCGAAAGAAAAGTGTGAACAAAATCCGTGAGGCCCATGATTTTCTGGATAATATCATTTCCTGTTCTCCCAATGCCATCATGGCGATGGACATGACCGGACAGATCATGTTGTGGAACCGGGGGGCGGAAACTCTGTTCGGACTGGCTGCCGACGAGGTGATCGACCACATGACGGTCCAGCAGATCTATTCCCGGGAGGTGGCGGCAGAAGTGACCCGGATGATGCAGGATATCGAATACGGCGGTGTGGGTCGCCTGAATTCTTTTCCACTGACGTTTGAGCGCCGGGACGGGGTCCGGGTGGAAGGCAACCTGTCTGCATCGTTTATTTATGACGAAAATGGGAAGGAAGCCGCCACCGTAGCCCTGTTCGTGGACCTGACCGAACGGCTGAAAACCGAACGCCAGCTGTCCGAAGCCCGCCAGCACCTGCTCCAGTCTGAAAAACTGGCTGCCATGGGCCGGCTCACTTCCCAGGTCGCACATGAATTGAACAACCCGCTGTTCGGTATTATGAACACTCTTGAGCTGCTGAAAACCGAGATTCCCCCCTCCAACAAGCGGCGAAGACTACTGGATATGTCGCTGTCCGAAACCGTCCGCCTGGCGGACATGCTCAAAAAGATGCTCTCTTTTTCCAGGCCGGACGAGGCGGCCCGGGCCGAACTGGACATCAACGCCGTGATCGAGGAACTCATGGTGCTTTACGACAAACGGTTTCGGGAAAATTCCATCAAAGTGAAGCTGGACTTGACCCCAAATCCGGGCACCATCATGGCGTCCCGGGATCAGCTGCGCCAAGTGTTCATCAACCTGTTTTCCAACGCCATGTATGCCATGCCAGACGGCGGTACTCTGTCCATCACCACCCGGCCCAACGGCCGGATGGTTCACATCATCGTGGAAGATACCGGCATGGGTATCAAACCCGAGCACCTGGAAAAGGTGTTTGATTCCTTTTTCACCACCAAGACCGACAGCATTAAAGGTGTAGGCTTAGGCCTTTCGGTCTGCTACGGATTCGTCAAGGACCACGACGGCGATATTATCGTAGAGTCTCAATACGGCGAGTGGACCCGGTTCACCATCAAACTGCCGGCTATCTGAAAAAAAGCGGGACAGCAGAGAATCAGCGCCATAACCATGTGAAATTTTTATACAGCTATTTTAGTTATTTTATTTATTATTTTTTATTGACACGGCGTATTTTTTATAATAATAGTAAAAACTATAAACCATGAATGCAAAGGAGGCATTATGGAAGACACATTGACTGTATTCACGGCCAGCAAGTACTGCAATGTTTCGTCTAAAACCATTATCAACTGGGTGGAGGCCGGCCATATCAAGGCATACCGGACCGTGGGCGGGCATCGCCGCATCAAGAAATCCGACCTGGAAATCTTTATGCGCAACCAGGGAATTCCCATCCCGGAAGAAAATGAGGACACAACCCGGAAAAAGATCCTGGTGGTGGATGACGACATGATCATTGTGGAATCCATTGTCCAGGCCCTTGAGGAGGACGACTTCGACTATGAGGTGATCTCGGCGTCCGACGGGTTTGAGGCGGGACTTCAGGTCAACCACTTCAAGCCGGATCTGCTGATCCTGGATATCATGATGCCCGATATCAAAGGATATGAGGTCTGCAGGAAAATCAAGAGCAGCGGGGAAACAAGACACACAAAAATCATTGTGCTGTCGGCATATCTGGACGACGAAAAATTCGCCCGGATGAAGGAAAATGGTGCGGATGTCTGTTTTTCCAAGCCCTTGCCTTTGCACCAGCTCAAGGAAGAAGTCGCTAAATTGCTTGGACTTAAATAACGAAGGAGGCAGATCATGAATTTAAAAGAATCTTTGGAAAAAAAGAGATTTGTTGTGACCTCTGAAGTTCAGGCACCTCTTGGCGATGACGAACCAGAAGCCCTGGTGCAGAGCCTGAGCAAGGTCCGGGGCAGGGTGGACGGCGTGTCCGTGTCTGATGTGGAACTCGAAGGCGTGGTGGGAGACAGCATCCAGACGTGTGACCTGCTGCTAAAGAGCCGGTTCAACGCCATCTATCAGACCACGACCCGGGACAAGAACCGGTATCAGCTTCAGAAAGATCTGACCGCTGCCCACAATGTCGGGGTGGACAACCTGCTGGTGTTCACCGAGGACTACCGGATCTCCGGGGACAGCCTTCAGGAAACCATGTTCTTTCATGTGGATTCCGGCAAACTCGGATCAGTGCTGGATCACCTGCGCCAGGGGGTCACCATCGAAGGAAATGAACTGGGCAGGAATCTGGAATTCACCCTGGGTTCCGGCGTGGAAACCCCCTGGGGGAAGCAGATGCCCAAAAGAGGCATGGAGGAGATGGAGGACATGCTCAATGTGGGGGCCGGTTATTTTCTGACCACCCCGATATTTGACGTGGACCAGTTTGAAAAGTTCATGAAGCAGGTGGCGCCGTTCCGGGTGCCGGTGATCGCCGAGGTGATGATCCTTCGTACCGCGGGCATGGGCAAGTTTTTGAACCGCCATTTCAAGTCCGGTCTGGTGCCTGAATGGGTGATCCAGAAGCTGCTCAATGCGCCGGACAGGACAAAGGCCAGCATCGAGTTGTTTGCGGACACGGTCAACAGTTTGAAAGACATCTGCCAGGGTGTGCATATCGTGACCATCGGCGGAGAGGACAAACTGGTCCAGTACCTGAACGCGGCCAAACTCAGGTGATACATGATCAGATGACATAAGCCACAAACCTAACAAGGGGGGGCCACCATGGCAGAGGCAATCAAGATCGACACCCTTGATGTCGAACTCAAGGAAGCGGTGCTGGACAAGGTACCGGATGCAAACTTTGATCTGTGCCTGACCTGCGGCACCTGCACCGGCGGGTGCCCGGCGTCTGAGCAGTTCGGCATGGATCCCAGAAAACTGATCCGCATGCTCAATTTCGGCATGGATGAACAGATCATGAAATCAGACTGGAAATGGGTGTGCTCCATGTGCGGCCGGTGCCAGCTGGCATGCCCCATGAACATCAATATTCCCAAACTCATCTACAACATCCGGGCAAAGATGGCCCGGGAAAAACGGCCCAAAGGCATCCTGGGATCCTGTGACCAGCATATCCGCACCGGATCGGCCATGGGCGCGGCCAAGGAGGATTTCGAATTCACGGTCCTGGATGTGGCCGAGGAGATCAGAGAAGACCACCCCGGATTTGAAGATCTGGAGGTGACCGTGGACCGGGTGGGCGCGCAGATGGTGCTCAACCAGAACTCCCGGGAGCCGGTCACCGAACCCGAGGAGATGGGACCCTTGTGGAAGATCCTGCACCTGGTGGGGGCGGACTGGACCTATCCGTCGGTGATGTGGGCCGGGGAAAACTACTGCATGTTTCTGGCCGATGACGAGGGATGGCGCTACATCATCGAGGAGTTTGTCCTGCATGTGGACAACAACCTGAAAAGCCCCCTGGTGGTCAATACCGAGTGAGGTCACTCCTATTTTGCAATCCTGGAGGGATTGCGCAAATACAACATT
>JAABTO010000294.1 GCA_011389835.1 Desulfotignum sp.
TGGATCAAACAGGAGAACAGGTGTGAAAATAATCATCGTCGGTGCCGGAGAGGTGGGTTACAATATCGCCTCCCGCATGGCCTCAGAAAACAAACAGGTGGTGGTCATTGAAAAAGACCCGGACCTGGCCCGGGTGCTGTTTGAAGACCTGGATGTCCAGGTGATCGAAGGGTCTGGCAGCAGTCCGACAACCCTGACCCGGGCAGGCATTCAGGACACCGATATTTTGCTGGCCGTCACTGACAGCGATGAGATCAACCTCACCGCATGCCTGGTTACCAACCTGTTGTCCGGGTCCACCAAAAAACTGGCCCGGATTCGAAATACCGACTTTGATACCTTTCATGAAATCTTCAAAACCCAGATACCATACATTGATACCATCATCAACCCGGAGATCGAGGTGGTCAAAACCATCCGGCGGCTGGTGGACATTCCCCAGGCCCTGGATGCCGGGGAGTTTGCCGATGGAAAGGTCCGGTATACCGGGATACGCATTGATGCAGCTTCGACCATGGCCGGCATGTGTCTTAAAGACTTTCAGGCGCGGTTCGGAGATACCCGGCCCCTGATCGCCGCCATTGTCCGGAAAGATAAAGTGATCGTGCCCCGTGGAAATGATTTTATTTTTCCCGACGACCTGGTGTATTTTGTCAGCCATGCGGATCAGCTCAAAGAAACCTTGAAAATTTTCGGAATCCAGATGAAGCCCATCCGAAGCGCGTTGATCGTGGGCGGTGGCCGCGTCGGTGCGCGCCTGGCCACTCAGATGGAAAATGAAAACATCAAATGTCGGTTGATCGAGGCAGACAAAAAACGGTGTCTGGAACTGGCCGAACAGATGGACAAGACCGTGATCCTCCATGGGGACGGTTCGGACCAGAAGCTGTTTCTGGAAGAAAATCTCAACCAGATCGATGCCGTGATCTCGGTGACGGACGATGATGAAACCAATGTGCTGGTGTCGCTGCTGGCCAAAAACCTGGGCGTGAAAAACACGGTGACCCGCATCGGCAAATCCAGTTATTATCCGTTTCTGACCACCATCGGCATTGAAAAAGTGGTCAGCCCACGATTATCGGCCGTCAGCTCCATCCTTCAAAAAGTCCGACAGGGAAAAGTGCTGTCCGATATTTCCATCTTCGGCGAACGCGGGGAATTCATTCAGGCCGTGGCTCTTGAGACGTCAGACATCACCAACCGGCCTCTGAAAAACTTACATATGCCCAAAGGCGCACTGCTGGTGTGCATCATCCGCAACGGCGACATTATCATTCCCACCGGAGACAGCGTGGTCAGCCCAGGTGATCAGATCATCGTGTTCACAGTCAAGCAGGCGGTCAAAAAAATGGAAAGACTGCTGACCGTGAAGCTGGAATTCTTCTAAATGCGGTGGCGGTATATTTCAGGGATTGTCAGCATTTTTCTGATGGTGCTGGCGCTGATCATGCTCACACCCCTGATGGTGAGCCTGTATTTTGACGATGGTGCCCACTTTCCGCTGCTATGGTCCATGGCGATTACTGCGGGGGCCGGCATGACCCTTAAACTGCTGTCCAGACACATGGATGAAGAAGCCCCGTTCATCAACCAGAAAGAAGGCATGGCCATCGTGGCGTTGACCTGGACAGCCATCGGTCTGTTCGGGGCCCTGCCCTTTTATTTTTCTCCGGCATTCACTTCAGTAACCGATGCGGTGTTCGAATCCATCTCCGGATTCACCACCACCGGGTCTTCGGTCATGATAAATATCGAGGCGGCATCCCCCAGTCTGCTTTTCTGGCGCAGTCTGATCCAATGGCTGGGCGGCATGGGCATCATTGTGCTGTCTCTGGCCATCCTGCCCTTTTTGGGCGTGGGGGGTATCCAGCTCTACAAGGCGGAAGTGCCCAGTCCTGTGCCGGACAAGCTGGCCCCGCGCCTGAGTGATTCCGCCAAAATTCTGTGGATGGTATACGCCGGTCTCACGGTTCTGCTGGCCGTACTTTTGACCCTTGGCGGCATGCCGGTGTTTGAATCGGTCTGCCATGCGTTGACCACCCTGCCCACCGGCGGCTTCTCACCCAAAAATACCTCCATTGCCCATTATGACAGCGCCTACATCCATTATGTGATCGTGGGGTTCATGGTTCTGGCCGGCATCAATTTTTCCCTGCATTTTCAGATGCTGCGGGGCAAACCCCTGGCATTCTTCCGGGATACGGAATGCAAGGTCTTTTTAGGCCTTGCTCTGATATTCACCCTGGCCATCACCCTGGATATCCACGGCCAGGTCTATGATTCGTTTGGGGCCGCGTTTCAATTTGCCTCTTTTCAGGCGGTTTCCATTCTCACCACCACCGGCTATGCCACGGCTGATTATGAACTGTTTCCAGGTCTGAGCCAGGTGATTCTGTTTGCGTGCATGTTCATGGGCGCTTCCGCCGGGTCCACGGGCGGCGGCATAAAAATCGCCCGGCTGATTGTATGTTTCAAGTTTTCCTACCGGGAGCTGTTTAGGCTGATTCACCCCAGAAACATCCGGCATGTCAAAATCAACGGGCGGGTGGTGTCCGAGGATGTGCTCCGATCCATCATAGGATTTCTGGCCCTGTACATGATTTTGTTCGTGGCTGCCGGCGCGGTTCTGGCTGCCATGGGTCTGGATCTGATCACCGCGTTAGGCGCAGTGGCAGCCTGTCTGGGTAACATTGGACCCGGATTCGGCACGGTGGGGCCGGCGGAAAATTTCGCCCATCTCCCGGCTGCGGCCAAATGGGTCCTGGCCTGGTGCATGCTCTTAGGCAGACTGGAAATCTATACCGTCATTATCCTGGTGGTGCCGGAGTTCTGGAAGTAGGAGGAACAATGAGCCCGTTAAAAACAATTGACCCGGCAACACTGCTGGATATGATCACCGAGGGGGTTGTCCTTATTCAGGAAGACGGCAGGATCGCCTTTGCCAACAATAGCTTTGCCGAAATCTGCGGCGTTGCCGACCGCACGCTGACCGGCTTGCAGTTTTCAGAATTCGTGGTCCCTCAGGATAAGCAGCGGGTGAATCGATTTTTTCTGGAATTGATCCAATCCTCCGATCCCGTCAATGACCGCACGGAATTCTCTTTCATGACCCGTTCCGGTACTGAATATCTGCTTGAAATGAATGCCCGGAACCTCACCCATGACGGCAAACCGAACATCCTGGCCACCGTGTCTGATATCACCGAGCGGAGAAGAACACGAAACAAACTCAAAAAATTACTGGACCTGATCCCTGAGGTGGTGCTGACCACCTCCCCGGAAGACAGTACCCGGATCGTCAACATTTCCAATGCCACGGAAAAACTGTGTGCCATCCCTTCGGAAGAGTTCGGCTCCGGCGCGTTTCATATTTTTGACATTGTCCACCCGGATGATCTGGATGACGTGGTCCGGTTTTATCACACCATCATTGACAGGGAATATGATTCACTGGAATACCGGATCATATCTGCCGACGGACAGACCAAATGGGTCAATGATGCGGCGGAAGTGGTTTACAAGATGGGCGGCCGGGGTAAAATTGAAAATATTCTGCATTTCATACGGGATGTCACGGAACGAAAGATACACATGCAGCAGCTGACCTCGGCCCTGGACAATCTAAGGGTCAGTGAGGAACGTTACCGGAACATGATTGAGACCGCCACCGACGCCATCTTCATCGTCACGCCCCAGGGCCGGTTCCAGCAGATCAATCCCGCAGGAATCAAGCTGTTCGGCTTCACAGACCTGGAACAGGCCCTGGCCGCCAACATCAACGACCATTATCTGGATCTGACGCAGCGGGCCCATGTGATCCGCCAGATAAAGACAAATGGAGAAATTACCGATTACCCCATACAGATCAAGACC
>JAABTO010000295.1 GCA_011389835.1 Desulfotignum sp.
AGGCAGGTTTTCCTCATGCATGACCCGGTGCACGTTTTCCACCACCACGATGGCATCGTCCACCACCAGACCGATGGCCATGATCAAAGCGAACAGGGTGATGGTGTTGGCGTTGAACCCCAGGGCCATGAGAATGGCGAACGTGCCGATGAGCGACACCGGGATGGCCACGGACGGAATCAGGGTGGCCCGCCAGTCCTGGAGAAATATGAAAATCACCGCCACCACCAGCAATGTGACCAGAGCCAGCGTGAAAACGATCTCATCGATGGCCGCGGAAACATACCGGGTGGTGTCCAGGATGATTTCATAAGCCACATCGTCGGGCATGCCGGATTCCAGCTTTTTCAGCTCGTTACGGACCGCTTCCATGGTTTCCAGGGCATTGGACTCGGAATCCCGGTACACAGCCATGGTGTTGGCCGGGGTGCCGTTGAGAATGGATTCAGTGTTATAGGACTGGGCTGCCAGCTCGGCCCGGGCCACATCCCTGATCCGCACCAGCCCGCCCTGGTCATTGGTCCGCACGACGATGTCTTCAAATTCCCGGACATCGGTGAGCCGGCCTTTGGCCCGCAGGGAAAACTGGACCAGCTGTTTGTGTTCCAGGGGTTCCATGCCCACGGTTCCCAGGGAGGCCTGAACGTTCTGGGTACGGATCGCGGCGGTGATGTCATCCGTGGTCAGGCCCAGGGCGGTCATTCGTTTCGGATCCATCCAGATGCGCAGGCTGTACTGTTTTTCCCCGAAAATCATGGCATCGCTGACCCCGTTGATGCGGATGACCGTATCCTTGACCTGGGTACTGATGTAATTGCTTAAAAACAGCAGATCCCGGGTTTTTTCCGGTGAATAGAAACTGACGGCCGCCATCATGTCGTTGGAGCGTTTGCGCACGCTGAGGCCCTGATCCACCACTTCCGCCGGCAGTTTTGGGGTGGCCAGCTGGATACGGTTCTGCAGGTTGACCTGGTTGATATCCGGATTACTGCCCACTTCAAAGGTGACCTGCAGAGAATAGCTGCCCGTGTCCGAGCTGGAGGAGGACATATACAGCATGTTGGCGACGCCGTTGATCTCTTTTTCCAGGGGTGCGGCCACGGTCTGGGCCAGCACTTCGGCATTGGCCCCGGGATAGAATGCAGACACATTGATGACCGGCGGGGTGATCTGGGGGTACTGGGCCACGGGAATGTTCATGAGTGCCAGAAAACCGGCCAGGGTGATGACGATGGAAACGACGCCGGCCAGCCGGGGCCGGTGGATGAACACATTGGAAATCATGGATCAGTTCTCCGGATCCGCGGGAAGCACCGTGACCGGCTGTCCGGGCTGCACTTTCTGGATCCCGCTGACAATGATCCGGTCCCCGGCCTCAAGCCCGGATTCCACGGCCCACATCCGGTCCAGGGCCGTGCCCGTGACAATGGGCTGCGGCGTGGCCATGCCGTCCTTGACCGTCAGGACATACCGGCCATCCTGATTCACCAGCACCGCGGACTGGGGCACCACCGGCATCAGTTTCGGGGCGGCGGCCCGGACCTGGACCGTGACATACTGTCCCGGCAGCAGCAGGCGGTCGGGGTTGTCGAACCGGGCACGAACCGTGATGGTACCGGTGGCCGTGTCCACCCGGTTGTCCACAAACACCACCTGTCCGGTTTCCGTGTACAGCTGGTTTCCCGGCAGAATCAACCGGGGGGAGAGCAGTTGTGCGCCGCCGGGGGTATCCATTTCCCGGATTGCTTTATGTACGGTGGCAATGTCGTTTTCACTGACGGCATAGGCCACCCGGACCGGGTCGGTCTGTACGATGGTGGCCAGAACGCCGGCCGCGGGGTTCACCAGGTTCCCCCGGGTGTAGGCGGTCCGGCCGATGCGGCCGGAGATGGGTGCGGTGATGGTGGTGTAGGCCAGGTTGATTTCACTGTCGTCCAGGGCTGCTCCGGCAGCGGCCAGGTTGGCTTTGGCCGCCAGCTCCGCGGCCACGGCATTGTCCAGGTCCAGGGCGGAAATGCTCTGGGGATTGACAGACCGCATCCGTTTCAGGTGGCTTTGCGCCCGGGCCAGTTCCGCTTCGGCCTGGGCCACCCGGGCCTTTTCCATGGCCACCCGGGCCATATATCCGTCCGGTTCGATGCGGTACAACACCTGGCCTTCCCGGACCAAATCCCCTTCCGTGAAGCTCACCTCTTCCAGAAATCCTTCCACCCGGGCCCGCAGTTCCACCGTCTGGATTGCTTCCACATGGCCCACATATTCACTGGCCGGCACCACGTTCTGTTCCTGGACGGTCATCACGCGCACCTGGGGGGCGGACGGCTGTCTGGCAGAGACCGGGCTGCAGAAAAAAAGAATCACTGACATGATGAGGATCGGCAGGGTTTTCATCAACAGTTTCTGAATCATGGGGCCTTCGCTTTTTTATGTGGATGTGAGCTATCAGTCACGAAATATACGGAAATGCCGAACAAAACGGCGGACATGTTTATCTGGAGCCGGCGAGCAGACTCGAACTGCTGACTTGCTGATTACGAATCAGCTACTCTACCACCTGAGTTACGCCGGCCAAGGCTTATAGGGCGGGTTTATACCAGGTTCCGAAAAGGTTTGCAAGCATTGATTTTTGAGGCAATCCCCTGTAAAGGTAAGGGGCAGCAGTCAGATATCTTTTTGAGGAGATGTGAATGCGCCTGGAATGCAATGGACTGAATTTTATCTACCCGGGATCGGATGCCCGGGTGATTGACAATCTGACCTTTTCCATGGCAGGTCCCGGGTTTCATGCGGTGTTCGGGCCGTCCGGCGTGGGCAAGACCTCATTTGCCCGATTGCTGACCCAACACCGGGATCTGCCGGATCTGCCGGTGAAAACCCCGGGCATTGACACCATTTTGTACACCTACAACCAGGAACGGCTGCCGGGGTGGTCGGCTGTCGGCCGGCACCTGGACCAGGTCTGTCCGCCGGAACGGCAGGAACTCAAAAAGGAACTCATCGCGCTGTTCCGGCTGGAACCGTTTCTGGATGCCCGGTTTTCCCAGCTGTCCATGGGCCAGCAGAACCGCATGAACCTGATCCGGTACCTGCTCCAGGATTTTGATCTGATGATCCTGGATGAAAGTCTGGCCAATGTGGATGAAAAACTGCGCCGGACCATTCTGCCGGCCATCAAAGAACGGTTCGCCCACAAAATGTTTCTGTACATTTCACACAACCTCATGGAAGTGGCCCGGTTCTGCCGCCGGATTCTGGTGCTCAACCAGCCGTCCCGCAGACTTCCCGGCCGCATGATTTCAGGTCTGGACGAAAAAACAGGCGCTGAAACGGAAAAAACCGCACTGGACCGGGTGATGCTGGAGATCATGAATGCTTTTTAGGCGGATCTATCAGTTCATGATCGTGTACGGGGTGTTTCTGGCCCTGCTGCTGGCGGTGAAAGCCGGATTGTCTCTGTCGGATTACGTGATTCCCGGGATTCCGCTGATCCTGGACACGGCTCGCCAGATGGCGGGCGGGTTTTTCAGGGATGTGCTGGACACCCTGTCCGTGGCCATCCTGGGACAGGCGATTTCCATTTTTCTGGCGTTTTTCATAGGCATCCTGGGCCGGCGATCCTCCTGGGCCGGTTCCATGATACGGGTGACCGCCTACAATATCCAGGCGTATCCCATTGTGGCCCTGGCACCCATTATTTTTATCCTGCTGGGGGATGGATTCATCTCCCGGCTGCTCATCGCAGCCATGATCTGTTATTTCCCGCTGCTGCTGTCGGTGCTGGGGGTGATGGCCGCACCGGTACCGGATATCGAACATTTTTACATCACCACCG
>JAABTO010000296.1 GCA_011389835.1 Desulfotignum sp.
TGCCGGCCACGTGCCTGGTCACCCTGAACCAGGAGATTGCGGCGCAGCACGTTGTGCAGCATTTCACCTATGCCCACCCCGCCTACACCCCGGCTACCATCACGGCCCAGCAGCAGTGGGACCGGATCTCCGGATCCGGGGGCCTGCATTTCTGCGGGGCATACTGGTTCAACGGGTTCCACGAAGACGGGGTGAAAAGCGCCCTGCGGGTGTGTGCAGCTTTGGGGGTGACCCCGTGAAATCCGCGCTCTACAAAGGCAGGATGTTCCATCACCGCCACACACCAAAGCACCACCGGTTCAGCTACCGGTTTTTCATGTGGTTTCTGAACCTGGATGAACTGGACCGGGTGCCGGACCTGGCCCCCTGGTTTTCAGTCCAGCGGTTCGCCCTGAGCCGGTTCCGGCGTGCCGACTACCTGGGGCCGGCCCATGAGCCCCTGCATGTCAGCGTCAAAAAAAAGATGGCAAAACTCACGGGCAAACCTGTCACCGGCCCTGTGTGCGGCCTGATGAATGTCCGCACCCTGGGGCTGTATTTCAGCCCGGTGAACTTTTATTTCGGCTATGACCGCAACCACGCCTGCACCCACCTGCTGGCCGAGGTGTCCAATACCCCCTGGAACGAGCGCCATTATTACGCCCATGACCTGACCGTTTCCCTGACACCGGACAACCCCAAAGTGTTTCATGTGTCCCCGTTCAATCCGGTTCACCAGCACTACCGCTGGTCTGTCACCCCGCCGCCGGCTGACAGGACCGCCATTAAAATCCGGGTGGACGACCCCCGGGGGCACATATTCGATGCTTTTGTGATTTTGAAAAAACAGCCGCTCACCCTTGGGTCTGTCCGGCCGGTTCTGCTGCGCAAACCCGTGATGACCGCCTTTATCATCCTGGGGATCTACTGGCAGGCGGCCCGGATCTTTTTGAAAAAAATCCCTTACGTCCCTTACAAAAAGGAGTTGTCATGAAGTCTGTCACCTCTCCTGGACACATGTCCCCCGCTTATACCGTCCTCAATTCCCGGCCCCGGGCATGGACCCGCCGCATGGTTCTGAAGATGTTGAACCATCTGGCGTTCGGCCGCCTCACCATTCATGAAAACGACCGGACCCTGACCTTCGGGCCGGGCAACGGGCCGGAAGCGGTCATCCAGGTGCTGGACCCTGTGTTTTACACCCGGGTCATGGTGGACGGCTCCATCGGCGCGGCAGAATCCTATGTGGAGGGTCAGTGGGACACCGATGACCTGACTGCGGTGATCCGCATCATCGTACTCAACCAGCCGGTCATGAACCGGATGGACAACCGGCTGGCAAAGCTGGTGAAACCGTTGCTGCGGCTGGCCCACTGGCGCCGCCACAACTCGAAAAAAGGGGCCCGGCAGAATATCCTGGCCCATTACGATCTGGGCAACGACATGTACCAGACCTTTCTGGACCCGGCCATGATGTATTCCGCCGCCATTTTTCCTCATGATACCAGCACCCTGGAAGAGGCGTCCGTGCACAAGCTGGACGTGATCTGCCGGCAGCTGAACCTGGGCCCGGAAGACCGGGTGATCGAAATCGGGGGCGGCTGGGGTGGATTCGCCATCCATGCGGCCTCCCGGTACGGGTGTCACGTCACCACCACCACCATCTCCGATGCACAGTATGATGAAGCACAGCGCCGCATCCGGGCCGCCGGCCTCCAGGACCGGGTCACCCTGCTGAAAACCGATTACCGGGAACTTACCGGCCAATACGACAAACTGGTGAGCATCGAGATGATCGAGGCCGTGGGCCACCGGTATATGCCGGCCTTCATGAAAACCTGCGAATCGTTGCTTGCACCCGACGGTATCATGCTCATCCAGGCCATCACCATCAAAGATCAGCTCTACCGATCCTACCTCAGGGGGGTGGATTTCATTCAGCGCCACATCTTTCCGGGCGGGTGTCTGCCCGCTACCCATCACATGCTCCAGATGCTCACAGACCACACCGATATGGTGGTCCGCAAACTCAGCGATTTCGGGTTTGACTATGCAAAGACCCTGAAACTCTGGCGGCAGCGGTTTGATGCATCCCGGGACACGCTGTCGCGCCTGGGATACGACCGCCGGTTCAGGCGGCTGTGGGAATTTTACCTGTGCTACTGCGAAGGGGGATTCCTGGAACGGTCCATCAGCGTGATCCAGCTGGTAGCCACCATGCCGGACAACCGCACCCGCATCTGACATTCATACAAAGGAGCTTTTCCCATGACCCACACCCGCATCACCGTCATCTGTGAAAACCGGGCCCACATGGCCAAAGATATCATGGGCGAACACGGATTCGCCGCCCTGGTGAAAACCCCGACCACCAGCCTGCTCATGGACACGGGCCAGGGCCTGGGGCTGGCCCACAACGCAAACGCCCTGAAAATCGATTTGGCCGCCCTGGACGGCGTGGTGATCAGCCACGGCCATTTTGACCACACAGGCGGCCTCATGCAGATCCCGGCCCGGGAAAGACCTTTGACCGTTCATGCCCACCCGGACCTGTTTGCCGGCAAATACCTGCTGCCAAAAGACGAGGACGCCACTTACATCGGCATTCCTTTTTCTCAACCCGCCCTGGAAGAATCGCTCAATGCCCGGTTCGCGTTTCACACCGACTACACTGAAATCGAGCCCGGGGTGTTTTTTTCCGGCCAGGTGCCCCGGACCTGGTCTTTTGAACCGTCTGATGACCGCCTGGTGAAACAGACGCCGGCCGGATTTGTTCCCGACCCGTTCAACGACGATGCCAGCCTGCTCATCGAGACCCCTGCCGGCCCGGTGATCCTCACCGGATGCGCCCACTCCGGCATTGTCAACATCATGGAACATTTTGCCCAAAAATCCGGCCACCAGACATTCCACGCCGTGATCGGCGGCACCCACCTGGGATTTGCCAACGACCCGTCCCAGCTGGACCAGGCCATGGAAGCCTTTGACCGGTTCCAGGTCCGCATCATTGCCGTGTCCCACTGCACGGGCAACGAAGCCGCCGCCCGGCTCTTTCACCGGTTCCAGGACCGGTTCGCCTTTGCCGGCGCCGGCTGGCACATGGATTTTTAAAAAATCCGGAATATGTGACTGAGATCAGAACAGCATCCAGATGGCTGTCGGAACTAAACCTGTAACCTTCCAAAACAAAGGAGATACACAATGAGTCAGCATATGCAGATAACAGTCACTATCCGGCCGTTTTACAAAAAAAGCTTTGAAAAAACCTATCCTTGCCTGGCCCGGCACCTGTCATATCAGGACCCCGGCCTGGTGGACAATAACCCGTCCCTGTTCGAACTGGCGGGAAAGATCGACATGCTGCTGTACCATTACGACGGCACCCCGCTGCGGCAGGTGCTGCTCGATCACCAACAGCAGCTGACCCAGACATTTCATGCCATTGAAGAACACATCGCCGACCGGCGCCTGGCTGAAGCGGACAAACTGCTCTACATTCTGGAAGACATCTTTGATGACATTGAATATCACCTGGACTGAACCGCCCGGGAAAAATTTATCTTGTAAGGAACATTTTTTTGACACGATAGATAGACTTGATCGCTTTGGAATCCCCTTGACACGAAAAAGTTTGCGGCATGCTTTTGAAAAAAACGGCAGCTATGCCGAATCAAGAGCCCGCTTGATTTCGACGGGTATTTCTGTTGATTTACGTGTTTGTGGGTTAAAAAAAACCTCCACGGTTTCGTAGGTGGCATGTATTTCCTTTGTGTCTATATGCAGCATTCGCTCAGTAAACGTGCAGCTTTTCCGGCCAATACGGGTCAGTAGACA
>JAABTO010000297.1 GCA_011389835.1 Desulfotignum sp.
GTTGCGGCTGAATTTGGAAAACCCCTGCATGAGGTGTTCCAGTTCATGGATGAACAGCCGTTTGCCTGCGCCTCCATCGGTCAGGTCCACCGGGCTTCGGTCACGGGTGACGACCGGCTGGCGGTCAAAATTCAGCGGCCGGGCATCAGAAAGACGATTGAGGCGGACCTGGAGATCATCCATCACCTGGCCGGCATCATGGAAAGAAACATCGAGGAAGTGGCGTTTTACCGCCCCGTGAAGATCGTGGAGGAATTTGCCAAAACCATGGAAAAGGAACTGGACTACACCATCGAGGCCGCCAACATGGAGCGGATGGCCGGCCAGTTCCGCCACGACAAAACCGTGCATATCCCCAGGGTCTATTCAGCTGAATCCTCTGAACGGGTGTTGACCATGGAATTCATCGACGGCATCAAGGCCAGTGACATCGATGCCATTGACCGGGACGGGCTCGACCGGAAACTGATCACCCGGCGGGGGGCGGATTTCATCATGAAACAGGTGTTTGAATTTGGGTTTTTCCATGCCGACCCCCACCCGGGAAATATCTTCATTCTGAAAAACAACCGGATCTGTCCGGTGGATTTCGGCATGACCGGTTTTCTGGACCGGGCCACCCGGGAGCTGTTTGTGGACATCATTCATGCGGTTGCCACCGGCAATGCCCGGCTGGCGGCCCGGCTGCTGTGTGAATTGTGCGACCATGAAACCCTGCCGGACATGGTTCAGCTGGAAAAAGAGGTGTCATTGTTTGTTTCGGTTCACCTGACCAAATCTCTCAAAGAGATCAGAACCAGTAAAATGGTGAACCAGCTGATCGGCCTCTGCGTGGCCCACGGTCTGCGGATCCCGCCGGACCTGTTTTTGATGATGAAGGCGTTTGTCGCCATCGAGGATGTGGCCAGGAAACTGGACCCGGATTTCAATATACTGGGCCATGCCGTGCCGTATGTCAGGACCGCCAAGTACATGAAGTTCTCTCCGTCCAAAGTCGCCCGGGACCTGATGGATATTGCCAGAGAATCCTACAAACTGATTCAGCAGCTGCCGGCAGATACCCTGGAGATACTGCGCCTGGTCCGCCAGGGAAAACTGAAGGTCGTCATTGACATTCAGGGACTGGACAAATTCATTGTCCATCAGGATCAGACCAGCAACCGGATCTCATTTTCCATCATTATCGCAGCCCTGATCCTGGGGTCCGCCATTGTGGTCAACACCGAGGTGCCGCCCATCCTGTTCGGCGTATCGGTGATCGGGATCGCCGGGTTTCTGGCTGCCGCCGTCATGGGGATCTGGCTTTTGGTGGCGATCGTTAAAAGCGGCCGCCTGTAAACGATTTGGATCATGAGCTGCCAGGCAGCGTAAGTCAACCTTTTAACCGTCAAGGAGGAAACATTGCCATGAAAATCACAGATCCCCAGGTCATTCAAACCGGGGAAAAAAAACTGATCGACGCCGTTCAACAACATCTGGATCTGGAGACGGTCAAAACCATTCTCATGGACCGTACAGCAGAAACGATATTTGAATCCAAAGGCGGACAGCTCGTGGTCCATGACAATCAGATCGCCTTTCGCCTGGATTTTGAACTCAAATTAAACGGCAGCCTGCTGTTTGACCGGCAGGGCAATTATATCGATGATCCTTCGGGATCTCCGACTTTATCGAATCCGGAACCATTGGAAAATGACACGAACCGCCTGTCTGAAGCTCCGGAAAATGATATTCCGGATCAGGATGACGACGAAAATGCAGAATATTCGGATCTGCTGCTCGATGATGACGCCGGAGAGAGCACCCAGAATTTTTCAGCTGAAGATACCGATGTTGCGGGTTCTGATGACGCCCTGGACGATGATATCGATGATATTTTGCAGGAAAGCCGTGATTTCTGGAACCAGAAAAAAGGGTCTTGAAAAAAAGAACGCCCGTCAGCCGGAAAATTCTTCCGGCTGACGGGCTGTATCTGGGTTATAAAAAAAGAGGGCCGCTTCATGAGCGGGCATCATCCCGGAACTCAAATCAATACCGGTAATGATCGGATTTGAAAGGCCCGTTCACGGGAACCCCCAGATAATCCGCCTGTTCCTGGGTCAGTTGGGTCAGTTTCACGGACAGGTTTTTCAAGTGCAGCCGGGCCACTTCTTCATCCAGTTCCTTGGGCAGGGTGTACACTTTTTTCTCCAGTGTTTCAGAGGCCAGTTTGATCTGGGCCATGGTCTGGTTGGAAAAACTGTTGCTCATGACAAAACTGGGGTGGCCGGTGGCGCATCCCAGGTTGACAAGACGCCCTTCAGCCAGAACGATCACGGAACGCCCGGATTCCAGGACCCACTTGTCCACCTGTGGTTTGATTCTGATGCGTTCGGCCTTGGGATTGTCTGTCAGATAGGACATGTCAATCTCATTGTCAAAATGCCCGATATTGCAGATAATGGCCTCATCCTTCATCTGAGCGATATGTTCGCCCTTGATCACATGATAGTTGCCGGTGGCGGTCACAAACACATCCCCCCGGGAGGCGGCATCTTCCATGGTCACCACTTCAAATCCTTCCATGGCGGCCTGCAACGCGCAGATGGGATCGATTTCCGTGACCAGAACAATGGCGCCGTATCCTTTCATGGAATCGGCACACCCCTTGCCCACATCTCCATAACCGGCAATCACCACGGTTTTTCCGGCCAGCATCACATCCGTGGCCCGCTTGATGCCGTCAGCCAAAGATTCCCGGCACCCGTAAAGATTGTCGAATTTGGATTTGGTCACCGAGTCATTGACATTGATGGCCGGAAACAGCAGTTCGTTTTTAGCGGCCAGATGATACAGGCGATGGACACCGGTGGTGGTTTCCTCTGATACCCCGCGGATGGATTCAGCAATCCGGGACCACTTTTCCGGATCCCGGGCATGGGACACTTTCAACCGGTCCATGAGGCAGCGCTCATCCCGGCTGTGGGTGGGCTGTGCCAGTATGGAGGGATTTTTTTCCACCTTCACGCCCTGATGCACAAACAAGGTGGCGTCCCCCCCGTCATCCACAATCAGGTCCGGACCGGAACCATCCGGCCAGAGCAGGGCCTGTTCCGTGCACCACCAGAACTCCTCCAGGGTTTCGCCTTTCCATGCGAACACGGCGGCGGTGCCTTTTTTGGCAATGGCGGCGGCAGCATGGTCCTGGGTGGAAAAAATATTGCAGGATGCCCACCGGATATCGGCCCCCAGTTCATACAGGGTGTCGATGAGCATGGCGGTCTGGATGGTCATGTGAAGACTGCCCATGATTTTCAGGCCCTTAAACGGCTTCTGGGGGCCGTATTTTTCCCGGATGGCCATCAGGCCCGGCATCTCTTTTTCCGACATCTGCATGTCCAGAATGCCTTCCTGGGCCAGATTGATGTCCTTGACCTTGTATTTCAAAGACAGATCAAGGTCGATATAAGATGGGGATTTGGCTTGCTGTAACATATGTGGTAACACTCCTTGCTTATTTTTGTGTGTGTTGCGATATCACCAGACTAAATTCCCGCCAGTTCTCGGATCTGATCGGCTTTATCGGTTCTTTCCCAGTAAAAATCCGGATCATTGCGGCCGAAATGTCCGTAAGCCGCTGTTTTCCGGTAAATGGGACGTAACAGATCCAGGGTGTCAATAATGGCGGCCGGTCTCAAATCAAACACCTCTTTGACAATGTCCACGGCTTTTGATTCAGAAATTTTTCCGGTGCCCTTGAAATCCACCATCAGTGAGACCGGTTGCGCCACGCCGATGGCATAGGCCACCTGAATTTCGCATTTG
>JAABTO010000298.1 GCA_011389835.1 Desulfotignum sp.
CCCGCCGGCCCAGCTGAGTCTGGATCTGCTGCCGCTGATGGAAAAGGATCTGATGCTGCTGCTGGAAAGGATGAACACGTCAAACGAGCCGTTGTCCCGGTTGTTTTCCGTGTTCGATATTTCGTGATCCATGACGTCGCTGCGCACACTTTTTTTTCTGGGCAAGGGCGGGACCGGGAAATCCACGGCGTCGGCCCTGGTTTCCCTGGTGCTCAGGGAAAAGGGCAAAAAAGTGCTGCTGGCTTCTTTTGACGATGCCCATAACCAGGCCGATATTTTCGACACCATCATGTCGGACAAAGCCTGCACCATGGGACCCTGCCTGGAAGTACTCCAGATCGACCGGGACAAAGAGATCAAACGCTACCTGTCAAAAACCGCGGCCCAGGTGAAGGCCAGCTTTGCCTACCTCACCGCGTTCAACCTGGACCATTATTTCGATATTCTCAAGTTTTCTCCGGGCATGGAAGAGTACGCCCTGGTCTCCGCGTTCACCGAACTTGCGGCCCGGTACAAAACCCATGATTTTCTGGTGATCGACATGCCGCCCACGGCCCTGTCGCTGCGGTTTTTCAACCTGCCTTCCCTGTCTTTGACCTGGACGGATCAACTGGAAAAGCTGCGCAAACAGATCAACGAAAAAAAAGAGATCATTTCCCGGATCACCCTGGCGGGAAAGACGTTTGAACGGGACAGAATCATGAAGCGGATTGTTCAGATCAAATCCGACTACCAGAAACTCAAGGCCCTGTTTGAAGACCCCGCCAAAACCAGCTTTTATGTGGTCTACAACCAGGATACCCTGTCCGTGGCGGAAACCCGGCGGGTGATCGAACACCTGGACGGGCAGGTCATCAAGCCCAGGGGATTGATCTGCAATGACAGGACCGGATCGGAAACGCAGACACCCCGGGATATCTCCCTGTTCCCCGGGATTCCCGTCCAGACCATTCCCTATTCAAAAACACCCTTGATCGGCATGGCTGCGCTGGAACAGCACATTCAATCACACGCCCTGACCTTTGACCGGATCCTGCCGGAATAAAAATTCGTTCTGCCTCTCCGTGACCGGCGTGTCTGTGTGTCATAAAAATGAGTGCGGCATTATTCAGGTGTCTGATAAAAAACGCCTCTGTTCTGATGCACGGCAATGATTTTGTTGTCAGCCGTCATCACGTCCAGATATTTGTTGATTTCACTCACATGCAGTCCCAGGATGGTGGACAGATCATCCAGGGTACAGGGCCGGCGGGCAATGGTTTCCATGATGGCGGCTTCCATGTCCTGTCGATAGGCAGCCACCTGTTTGCGCTTCGGGGCGGCGGCAATGATTTCAGCGGCACCCGGGTCCAGGTATTGGGCAATGCGTTGTAGTGCTTCAGGAGACGCACTTTTCAGGTCCGTGACCGTGCCCGGCCGGTCCAGGGTGTTCAGCTGAATACATTCGGGGTTGAGTGCATGAATGACTTTTTTCATGGCAGTCAATTCATCTTCGTGATCATTGTATCCCGGCAGAATGAATACTTCCAGGCGAAACCGTCCTTTGAACCGGTTTCTGAACGCCATCAATCCGGCCAGATGGGCATCCAGGGTCAGGTCGGTATGCGGCCGGTTGATTTTTTCAAACACCGGTTGCGTTGCCGCGTCCAGAGAGGGAAGCACCACATCGGCCCCCATCAAAGCGTCTCTGACTTCCGGATCGTTCAACAGGGTGCCGTTGGTGAGGACAGCCACCGGAATCTGGGGCTTTTTTTGTTTGATATATGCCAGCACATCGCCGATGCAGGTGTTCAAGGTCGGTTCACCGGATCCGGAAAACGTGATGTAATCCGGGTCTGGGTTATGGGAAAAATAATGATCCAGTTCTTTTTTGATACGGTCCAGCGGGACGTATTCTTTCCGGGCCAGGGTCAGCCGGGTGGTGCGGCCCACCTCACAGTATACACAGTCCAGAGAGCAGACTTTTCTGGGAACCAGGTCCACGCCCAGAGAAATGCCCAGGCGCCTCGAGGGAACCGGTCCGAATAAATGATGATACATGATGATATTCCTGTTCAAAATACGGGGTTGACGGCACGCTGATTCTAAATCAAGTTGCCTGACCCATTTTTATACCCGTGCCGATGCAGATGGCAAGGCTTTTATGGCGTCAGTCAAGAATTTGGGGTGAAACCCGGAAAAAAAAATGGTACTGTAACTTTTTTATTGTCAGGACAAATTGCAAAGGGTCGGAAAAGGATGAAGCCACAGGAAATCGAAAAGTTAAGTTTTCAGATCATCGACAGGGAAGCGGGAAATCACGGCATGGATAACATCCACTGGCCCATTGTCCGGCGCATGGTTCATACGTCGGCGGATTTCGAGTATCTGCAGACCGTCCGGTTCGGAAACCATGCCGTGGAAAAAGGCATGGCCGCCATTCAGCAGGGATGTCAGGTGTTCACGGACACCAACATGGCCCGGGTGGGCATCCGCAAAAAAGAGATCACCCATTTCGGCGGCACGGTGTCCTGCCTGATGGCAGATCCAAAAGTGGCGGCCCTGGCTGCGCAGCAGGGCACCACCCGGGCCCTGGCTGCCGTGGACCTGGCTGCGGACCAGGTGAACGCCGGCATTTATGTGGTGGGAAATGCGCCCACAGCCCTGCTGCGGCTCATCGAGCTGATCGAGGCGAACAAAACTGCGCCGGCCCTGGTGATCGGCCTGCCCGTGGGGTTTGTCAATGCCGTGGAATCCAAGGAAGCGCTCTTGTCCCTCAAGATTCCCTATATTACCAACACGGGCAGGAAAGGCGGGTCCAATGTGGCGGCGGCCGTGTTCAACGCCCTGGCCATCATGGCCCATGAAAAAGCGGTTCATGAAACCCGGTGACAGACAGCCAGGTGCAGACAGGAATCGATAAAGAGGTGAACCATTAAAGGATGTGTCATTGCCGCCACCGGCAGCGGTGCGGGAAAAACCACCCTGACCCTGGGTGTTCTGGCCTGGCTGCGGGCCAATGGATTTGATGCGGCCCCGTTCAAAGTGGGGCCGGATTTCATCGACCCGGGCCACCATGCTCAGATTGCCGGTAAAACCAGTTACAATCTGGATTCCTGGATGCTTTCCAGGGAATACAATTGCCGGCTGTTTCAGGCCCGGTCCAGGGGTGCGGACCTGGCGGTGGTGGAAGGCGTCATGGGGTTGTTTGACGGGTATGACGCGACAACGGAAACCGGGTCCACGGCCCAGATGGCCAAGTGGCTGGGACTGCCCGTGCTGCTGGTGGTGTCTGCCAGAGGCAAGGCCAGAAGCGCGGCCGCCGTGGTCAAGGGGTTTGAAACCTTTGATCCGGATCTGACTCTGGCCGGGGTCGTGTTCACGTTCACCGGCAGTGCCCGGCATTATAGGTATCTCAAAGATGCGGTGGAACAGAGCTGCACCACTCCCTGCCTGGGGCATCTGCCGAAAAACGACGCCCTGATCATGCCGGAACGTCACCTGGGCCTGACCACGGCAGATGAACATATCCTCTCACAAGACACCATCGACACCCTGGTTGGCATGGTGGATGCACATTTGACCATGCCGCAGCTGATCCGGGAACTGCCGGATATCAGGGTTCCCATGGAAACGCCGGATACCGGCATGGCCCGGCAGACGAAACCGGAAAGCGCGGTCCATTCAGGCGGTGTGACTGCTGTGTCTGCCGACCGGCCCCGGATTGCCGTGGCCAGGGACAAGGCGTTCTGTTTTTATTATCCGGACAACCTGTCCATGCTGGAACAGGCCGGTGCCAGGCTGGTCTTTTTTTCACCCCT
>JAABTO010000299.1 GCA_011389835.1 Desulfotignum sp.
CCAGGCCCTGATCGCCGGACACGTGGATGCCGGGGTCAACGATGACCTGGCGGTCCTCACCGTGCTGCCTGATTTCCCGCCCAATTCGGTACGGCTGCTGGACAAGCGTCTCGGACAGGGCAAAGATCCTCTGGCTTTTGCCGTAAACCACGAATCAGTGAACCTGTGGCAGTGGATCAACCTGTATTTCAAAACCATCCGGACCGACGGCACCTATGACAAGAACATCGCCTACTGGATGAAAAGCACGGACTGGAAAGAAGACCACTGATCAGCCTGAACAATACATCACATAAACCTCGAACGGTCCATGCCCGGCACCGGGCATGGACCCTGTGAAAAGGGATGGGCCTATGCTGGCTGATTTCAACTTCAGAATCATTTTCGAATACCTGCCCCTGTTTCTCGAAGGGCTCAGGTCCACATTTTTTATTTCCATCGTATCCATTTTTCTGGCGTTGATCACCGGTATCATCGCCTGTGCCTGCCGGATTTCCCCTTTCAAGCTGCTCAAATATCCGGCCATCGCCTATATCGAGATCATCCGGTCCACCCCGCTGCTGGTGCAGATCTATTTTCTGTATTTCGGACTGCCCACTTTAGGGGTCCGGGTACCGGAAATTCAGACCGGCATCATCGCCCTGATGCTCAATTCCGGCGCCTATATCGCCGAGATCATCCGGGCCGGCATCACGTCGGTGGACGACGGACAGATCGAGGCCGGGGTCTCTTCCGGACTCAACTATCTCCAGCGCATGCGCTTCATCATTCTGCCCCAGGCCATCGGCGCCACCGTGCCCCCGCTGCTGGGCCAGTCCATCGTCCTGGTCAAGGATTCAGCCCTGCTGTCTTTGATCTCGGTGATGGAACTGACCCGGGTCGGCCAGACCATGACCTCGGAGCGGTTCATGCCCGCCGAAGCGTTCTTTACCGTGGCCTTTTTCTACATGTGCATCTACTTCTGTCTCAAGGCCCTGGCGGACTGGTCCCAGAAAAAACTGATATTCAGGGAGGCGTACTGATATGATGGCATTCTACTTCTCCCGGCTGGTTGAAATTTTTCCGTTTTTCCTCAAAGGGCTGTGGATGACCTCACAGATCGCGTTCATCAGCCTGGCAACCTGCACGGTCCTCGGATTTGTCCTGGGCATTTTACGGTCCGGCAAAAACAAGCTCATCCGGTGGATCATCGGTGTGTACGTCTCCTTTGTCCGGGGCACCCCCTTTGTGGTCCAGGTGTTTATCGTATTTTTCATTCTGCCGGAATGGGGGATCCAGCTCAAGGCGTTTCAGGCGGCCCTGCTGGCCATGGCCATCATGGGCTCCGCGTTTATCTGCGAGATCGTGGCCGGCGGCATCAATGCCATTCCCAAAGGCCAGTGGGAGGCGGGCACCGCATCCGGCCTGTCTTTGGTCCAGCAGCTGCGCCTGGTCATCGTCCCCCAGGCCATGAAAGTGATTCTGCCGCCCCTGGTGGGCCAGTACGTGCTGCTCATCAAGGACACCTCGGTGGTGTCGGTCATCGGCGTGATGGAACTGACCCGGGTGGGCTGGGTCACGGTGGTGCGGATTCCCGAAGGCCTCATGGTGTTTTCTTTGGTCGGGATTCTGTATTTTGTGATCTCCTATCCCCTGATACTTCTGTCCAACTATCTGGAACGCCGGATGGCGGTATAGCCGGGCACCCGGAACAAACAACGCAAGGATACAAGATGATTGAATTCAAACACGTGAACAAATGGTTCGGCAAACTCCACGTCCTCGACGACGTCAACCTGGAGATCGACAAAGGAGAAGTCCTGGTGATCTGCGGTCCCAGCGGGTCGGGCAAATCCACCCTGATCCGGTGCATCAACCGCCTGGAACCGATCCAGGAAGGGGAGATCGTCGTGGACGGCGTGCCCGTGCACGACAAGGCCACCAACCTGACAAAACTGCGGGCCGACATCGGGTTCGTGTTCCAGCAGTTTCATCTGTATCCGCACATGACCGTGCTTCAGAACGTGATGCTGGCACCGGTGAATGTGAGAAAAATTCCTTCAGACAAGGCCGAGGAAATCGCCCGGGAAAAACTCATCCAGGTAGGGCTCACCGACAAGGCCGGGGCGTATCCGGCCCAGCTGTCCGGCGGCCAGCAGCAGCGGGTGGCCATTGCCAGGGGCCTGGCCATGTCGCCGAAAATCATGCTGTTTGACGAACCCACCTCAGCCCTGGACCCGGAAATGATCGGCGAGGTGCTCGACGTCATGGTCAACCTGGTGTCCGAAGGCATGACCATGTGCGTGGTCACCCATGAAATGGGGTTTGCCAGAAAAGTGGCGGACCGGGTCCTGTTCATGGACATGGGCAAAATCGTGGAGACCGGCAAGCCGGATGAATTTTTCGACAACCCCCAGACCCACCGGGCCGCAGACTTCATCAGCAAGATTTTAACCCATTGATCTGAGCAACGAATTTAAACGGTCCGGAAAAATTGTACCTTTTTAAAATCAAGTCTGTCTTCTGACAATTTTATGATTGCACCATGATCGAAATTATTTTTATTTCGAATATCCGCAATCTCATTTTTTATTGAAAAAAACGCATCCAGCAGTTCCGGATCAAAACTTTTCCCGCGATCTTCCGCCATGATTTCAAATGCGGTATCAACAGAAAAAGGCTCTTTATAAGGGCGTTTGGAGGTCAGGGCATCAAATACATCGGCGATGGCGGTGATTCTTCCGGCCATTGGGATGTCCAGTCCTTTGAGTCCGTATGGATATCCCTTGCCGTTCCATTTTTCATGATGGGTCAAGGCAATCGTCTCAGCTGTTTTGAGAATACTGGAATCAGACCCGCCTAAAATTTTCCCGCCGATCACAGTATGCTGCTTCATGATCTCCCACTCTGAATCATCGAGCGGGCCGGGTTTCATTAAGATATTATCAGGAATGCCGATTTTTCCGACATCGTGCATGGGGGATGCATACTGGTAGGCTTCTATCTCCTCATCACTGAGTGTCATGGCCTTTCCAATTGCCTGGATATAATATGAAATACGCTGTATGTGTTCACCGGTGTCCGTGTCTTTATATTCTGCTGCCTGGGAGAGCCTGAGTATGGTGTCCATGGAATACAGCCGCAGTTTCTCAGACGCGATTTGCAGATCATCGAGCGCCTGCTTGAGGTTGGAGGTTTTCTTTTCAACCTCTTTTTCCAGTTTTTTCTGATAATTATGGACATTGTCATTATATTCTTTGATTTTGAGTAATGACTTTACCTTGGCTTTCAGAATAGTCTGTTCCACCGGCTTGGGTAAAAAATCCTCGGCCCCTGCTTCCACCGCCCTGACACGGTCTTCCAGATCATCATGGCCGGAAATGATCATGACGGGAATATTTTTGGTTTCATCGTTGTTTTTCAACAGGCGCGTCACATCCAGCCCGTCCATTCCCGGCATCCCCACATCCATCAGGATAAGATCCGGGCAAAACGATTCCGCTTTTTCCAGGCAGTCTTCTCCATCAAAGGCCTCACTCACACGATAAGAGATCCGGGACAGGATGGTATTGAGCAAAAGCCGACTCATCCTGTCATCATCTACAACAAGAATTTTTCGCCCGTGGTTCATCAGGATTTTCCTTACGTCTGCACTACTGGGAATTTCAGCTCAAAAACAGCGCCACCCGTATGTTCATCATTTTTAACATCAATGGTCCCTGAATGGGCGGTCACAATGTTTCGGACGGTAGAAAGACCGAGCCCCACACCGGTTTTTTTACCTGTTGTGGAGAATGGCTCAAAAATGGATGCTTTG
>JAABTO010000063.1 GCA_011389835.1 Desulfotignum sp.
TCCTGAATTCAAATTATCAATACCACGTCCCTGAATCATTTAAATTTCAAATTGGACAGCCCATCCGGTTCTGTTATAGTTGTATGAATTGTGACACTCATAAACACCCTACATATCAGGAAAACAGCATGATTTCCATCGATATCCCCGGTGCGGGGAACAAAGAGATTCATCACCTGGTCTTTGATTACAACGGGACCATCGCCATCGACGGGGTCCTGATCCCGGGGGTCAGAGAAGCGCTCCTCTTACTGGCCGGCCGAACCTCGATTCATGTCATCACTGCGGACACTTTCGGATTTGTCACCCAACAGGTATCAGGCATCGATTGTGAGGTTGTGATCATCCCCCCCGGGGACCAGGCACAAAGCAAGCTGGATTTCATCGAGGAACTCGGGGTGCAACACACCCTGTGCGTGGGCAATGGTGCCAACGATGAACTGATGCTCAAGCATGCCGCCATCGGGATTGCCGTGCTGCAGGAAGAAGGCCTGGCCACGGCGGCCCTTTTTGCCGCCGACCTGGTGGTCAAAGATGTTCTGGACGTATTTGCCCTGCTGAAAACACCGGAGCGGATCATGGCCACCCTGAGAAACTGATCGATTCCGGGACAATCAATGGGGATTCCGCAAGCGGATCACATCCACGGCCACGCTGAGCTGATGGCGCCCGCCGCCGAGAACCGTGCCTTTCACCGGGGTGACATCGCTGTAATCCCTGCCCCATGCCAGGGTCAGGTGCTGATCAAAAGGAATGACATTGTTGGTGGGATCCAGGTCCACCCATCCGGTGCCCGGCAGATAGACGGCAAACCAGGCATGGGATGCTTCAGCCCCTTTCAGCCGGTCTTTTCCAGGGGGTGGCTGCGTGTGGAGATATCCGCTCACATACCGGGCCGGCAACCCTAAAGAACGCAGGCAGGCAATGGCGATGTGGGCGAAATCCTGGCACACCCCCCGTTTGAGGTCAAAGACCGTTGCCACCGGGGTAGTGGTGGTAGTGGCGCCGGGATCGTAAGTGAACCGTGTAAAAATCCGCTCTGTCACCCCCAGGGCTGCGGCAAGGAGCGGCGCGCCTGGAGGAAACAGGTCTTTGACCCACCGGGCCAGATCATCTGACACCGGAATCATGGGAGAGGGAAATACATACTGGAACGCATCCAGATCCTCCGGTGTGGCGTGCCGGCGGACAGCGGCAATGACCTGTTCCCAGGGGACTGTCTCTTCGGGCACAGGCGCGGGATTCGGGATGAGATCCACCCGGCTTTTGGCGGATATTTCAAACAGGGTATGCGGCACCTGGACCGTGGTGGCGGTCACGCTGTTGCCGAAATAATCCTTGCGCTGCGACATGGCCGAGGGGGTAGGCGAAAGGGTGAGGGTATGGTCCATGCAGTGCTGGACCGGTGTTTGTCTGGGTATCAGAAACAGCTCGTTATGGGACAGGGAGGCGGTTTGCTTGTAACGATACTGTGTGATATGCGAGATGGCATATTTCATGATTCTTTCCATTCCTGTGCCCCTTCATCCAAAACGAAACCATCCGTATCAAATGAGATCCGCATCTGCTGCTCTGTCTCGATACGGCTCAGATACCGCTGGGTGATCTGATCCCCCAGGGCCTGGGTTCCTTTTTTCAAGCGCTTCAGAAGCTGGTAAAGCCGTGGCAGCTCTCCTGCCTGGTTTGCGGCCATGAGATGAGAAATGTCGGTGAGACGCAGCTGTGTGGTCAGATCCAGCGTGATCTTCTCCTCTTTCGTCCGAAAAGGCCGCGGGGTGTTTCCGGGAAGCGCCTCCACATGTTCAGACAGCCTGGCCATCTGAAACCCTGCGGATCTGGGGTTCAGCTCATCCAGTAGCAGCAGATCAACAATCGGCTCCTTCTGAAGAATGGTCCGGTAGCGCGTATGATAGGTGATGGTGCTGTCCGCCACTTCCAGCAGCGCTTCCAGATCATGACTCTGGGACCTTTTGCCGGACAGCACCGTATTGTCCCGAAAAAAGAACAAGCTCTGAAGCAGCGTGATGGTGTAATCCGCCCGTTCCAGGCGGCGGCCCATATCCATGAACCGCCATCCCATGCCCCGGGTCATGCTTTCCAGGGCAAGCCCGGCAAACGCAGATATGGTGAGGATCATTTCACTGACCAGTTCCTGGGCATCACTGATCTGATTTTTTTTTTGGAAAGACACCCTTGCCAGCTCATTTTCCATTCGTCCCAGAACATGCCATGAATCATTGGAAAGCCGGTCCCTGACACTGGCTGCCACCCGCTTGACATGCTGCATCAAATTCCGGATGCTGCCGGGACGCTGGGTGCTGAACATGGCCGCCATCAGTTCGGTTTCGATGGTTTTTATGTTATAGGCGGCTTCCGTACCCGAAAACGAAGAAGCGACAATCTCAAGGTTGGCCATGATGCGAAGCAGAAAAGGAAACTCCTGGATGATATCCAGACGGGTTTCACTGTTCAGGCGGTTGAGGATGCTCCTGAGCACCCGAAGAGCGCCCTCGGTCCGTTCCACATACCGCCCCAGCCAGAGCATGTTGTCCGCCACCCTGCTGGGAAGATCGCTGTCCCGATGGATTTCCAGACTGTCCGTGAAATGGTGCATCATGCTTTCAAACGTGACCGGTTCATGGGAAAAGCACCAGGTGTCTTTGCTGCCGCCCTGCGCATCACCGCTGTCCATCAAAAAAACAGCGCCGTTGTCCGACACCCGGGTCAATGCCCCGGGCATCACTGACACATCATTTTCAGAATCGATCCCATACCCGGCAATGGAAAACAGACGATAGGCCGCATGCCGCTGTTTGAGTGCGCCATTGTCCCACACCGGAAGGGTGCAGCCAGATCCGGCATCCATGGCCACATAGTCATGAGGGGCGGATTTGAGCTTGGCTGCGAGCTGCTCTTTTTTTTGCCGGCTTGCCTGGCGGATATCCACGCCAGGGTCACGCTCCGTGCCAAATGCGGAGGTGATGATCAAGGGCAACGCATCATTTCCGGACATGCTTTTTTCCAGACTGTCCAGCACGAACGCCAGGTCTTGGGGCCGGCCGCACCAGCGGGTGGAGATATTTGGCAGAATCAGATCCTCTTCCAGAAGCACACGGCAGATTCCCGGCAGAAAAGGCATGAATCCGGGGGTTTCCAGAACCGTGCTGCCCAAAGGATTGCTCACGGCCACCCCGCCGGCCCGGACCGCCTGGACCAGCCCTGCGATTCCTGTGGCGGAAGGGCTGGAAAACACCAGGGGGTCACAGGATATATCATCGATCCTTCGTAAAATCACATCCACCGGATGAAGGCCCCCGAGGGTTTTGAGAAACACCGCATCCCCGCGCACGGTCAGATCACTGCTTTCCACAAGGGTCACGCCCAGGTATCTGGACAAAAACACCTGTTCAAAATAGGCCGGACTGACAGGCCCGGATGACAGCATAACAATGGCCGGCTCCCTTTTTCCCGTTCCGGATATTGCCATGAGGCAGTGGGTGAGGTGTTTGAAAAACGGGGCCAGCCGGAGCACTTTGCCGGCATGGAACATGCGGGGAAAAATTCTGGACAGGATGATCCGGTTTTCCAGGGCATATCCGGCCCCTGAAGGGGACTGGGCACCGTGGGAGATCACCTGCCAGGCACCGTCGGCACATTGGCACAGGTTGGTGGCGTAAAAATGAAGCCGTGCCGTCCCTTTGTCATAAAGGCCATGACACTGACGCAGATACCGGGGATTGGCAAACAACAGCTCCGGGGGCAGATGACCGTTTCTGATCAGGGTCTGGGGACCATAGATGTCATCAAAAATGGCGGTAAGCAGGCGGGTTCTCTGGGCCACCCCCTGCTCCAGCATTGCCCAGGTTTCCGGTGACACGGGAAATGGAATGGGATCCAGCTCCCATGGACGCCCCGTCCCCTCTGTTTCATCGAAAACATTATAGGCTGCACCATGCTCATGCATCATCCGGCGGGCCTTTTGCCATCTTCGTTCCAGCTCCGGGGACCCCAGACTGTTGAGATAGTTAACAAGCCCCTGCCAGTATGGGGAAAGCTGTTTTTCCTGCGTCAGGATACCACTGCACCAGGCAGAGGATGCGGCTGAATCGGAAAACACGGCACCGGAAAAAACAGGGTCCTGCGTCAACGGCTTCTCCGCAGATCCAGGGTATGGGGAAACTGCTGGCTGACCCGTGGTTCAGGCATCTGATCCAGCGTGCCCGGGGTGTGGCCCATGCTGAAAAACCGTGACACCCGCCTGCCTTCGGCCTCGTAGGAATTGACGGGAAAAATGTCATAGCTTCTTCCCCCGGGATGGGACACATGGTAGGTGCATCCGCCGATGGCCCGCCGGCTCCAGGTGTCCACAATATCAAACACCAGGGGCGCATGAACGCCGATGGTGGGATGCAGGCAGGACGGCGGCTGCCAGGCCCGGTACCGCACACCGGCCACGAACTCGCCGTTGACACCCGTGGGGTGCAGCGGCAGGGCCCGGCCGTTGCAGGTCACCAGATAGCGGGATTCGGTCATGTTCTTTACCCGCACCTGCATCTTTTCCAGAGAGGAATCCACATACCGGGCAGTTCCGCCGCCGCCGGGCTCTTCTCCCAGCACATGCCACGGTTCCATGGCCGTGCGCAGTTCCAGCTCGATGCCGGCATGGATCACCTTGCCTACAAACGGGAACCGGAACTCGAAATGGGGATGGAAATGGGCCGGTGTCAGGGGATACCCGTCTCGGTTCAGTTCTTCCAGCACATCACAGAAATCCTGCCACACATAAAAGGGAAGCATGAACTGGTCATGGAGCCGGGTGCCCCAGTGAATCAGTTTCTCTTCACAGGGTTTTTTCCAGAACTTGACCATGAAGATGCGCAGCAGTAGCTGCTGGGCCAGGCTCATGAACGCGTGGGGCGGCATCTCAAAGGACCGGAACTCCACCAGCCCCAGGCGGCCCGTGGCACTGTCCGGCGAGTAGAGCTTGTCAATGCAGAACTCGGCCCGGTGGGTGTTGCCGGTCAGGTCCGTGAGCAGATGCCGGAACAGACGGTCCACCAGCCAGGGCGGGCAGGGAATCCCCTGGCCCCTGTTTCCGGGGTGACCGGATGCGGTCTCATTTCTGAGCGCCTCAAACGCGATCTCAAGCTCATACAGGCTGTCATGCCGGGCCTCGTCAATGCGGGGGGCCTGGCTGGTGGGCCCCATGAACAGCCCTGAAAACAGATAGGACAAAGAGGGATGGTTGTTCCAAAAGGTCAGAAAACTGCGCAGCAGGTCCGGCCGCTGGAGCCATGGACTCTCCTGGGGGCTGGGGCCGCCCAGGATGATATGGTTGCCCCCCCCCGTGCCGCTGTGGCGGCCGTCCAGCATGAACTTTTCCGTCCCCAGGCCGGTGAGCCGGGCCGCCTCGTAGAGTTCCGTGGTCATGGCCACCATCTCCTCCCAGGACCGGGCCGGATGGATATTGACCTCCATGACCCCGGGATCCGGGGTGATGCTAAACCGGTTGATGCGGTGATCAAAGGGCGGGGTATACCCCTCGATGATGACCGGCATGCCCGTGACGGACGCGGCATCTTCGATGGCACAGATCAGCTCGAAATAATCGTTGGCCTTTTCCATGGGGGGCATGAACACAAAGAGTTTCCCGTCCCGGGGCTGGATGCACAGGGCGGTCCGGATCACCCAGGCGGCGGATTCCCCGGGCCTGGGTGCGGCAGGTTCAGATATTGGAGCCGGATCTTCAAAGGGCCGGGGCTGGGGCTTTACATCATCCCGCAGTGCCACTTCCGGCTCCCCGTCGATATGTCGCTGGGATGTCCGCTCTGCCAGCAGGGCCTCGAGTTTTTCCCTGTCCGCCGGGGTGGTCAGGGGGTCGGCAAATGGCTCTCTGGGCCCCATGGGGTCTTCTTCCGTCACATGGGGGTAGTCTTTTGGCGCCACCCAGGGTAGCGTGTCCAGGGGCAGGCGCAGTCCCATGGGGGAATCCCCGGGAATCAGGAACAGATTGGTGCTTCGCAGATGCCAGGGGCCGCTTTTCCACGATCCTTTCTGAAGGGGAAGCACATACCCGGTCACCTCGCCCACGCCTTTTTCAAACACCCGGGCCATGCGCGCCCGGTCTTCAGCATTTTTCAGCCGGGAGTCTTCCGGGGTAACGTTGACAGGCAGCCGCTGCTCCTTCCAAAGCCAATGAAATACATCTTCATAGGCCGGGATCACATATCTGTGATCCACTCCCAGGATCTCGGTGAGGACCGTCATGAACTTCAGGGCCTGTGCCGGACCGAACCCGTAATCCTGTGTTTCATCGGCAAACAGGGCATCGTCTTTCCACAGAGGAATGCCGTCTTTGCGCCAGAAACAGCCCAACGCCCACCGGGGCAGAGACTCCCCGGGATACCACTTGCCCTGGCCCAGGTGCATGAGACTGCCCGGGGCCCACAGCTCCCTGAGCCGCTTGAGCAGGGCCATGGACAAGGGTTTTTTGGTGGGGCCGACAGCGGCCGTGTTCCACTCGTCCCCCTCCATGTCCGTGGCAGAAACAAACGTGGGTTCTCCACCCATGGTCAGGGTGATCTGTTCCTGCCGGATCTGGTCGTCCACCTGATGGCCCAGGGCCTCGATCTCCTGCCAGGTCTCTTCGGGATAAGGTTTGGTGGAACGGGGGTCCTCATGGATCCGGGTGATCTTCATCTCATGGCTGAAATCCACCTCGCACGGCTCAAGCAGCCCTGTGACCGGGGCCGCACTTCTGGGATCCGGCGTGCAGGCCAGCGGGATATGGCCCTCTCCTGCCAGCAGGCCGGAGGTGGCATCCAGGCCGATCCACCCGGCGCCCGGCAGGTACACTTCCGTCCATGCATGCAGGTCGGTGAAATCTTTTTCCGGTCCGGACGGGCCCTCCAGGGATTTGACATCCGGGGCCAGCTGGATCAGATACCCGGACACGAACCGGGCTGCCAGCCCCATGTGCCGAAGGATCTGCACCATCAGCCAGGCCGAGTCCCGGCAGGAACCGCTCAGCTTGGTCAGGGTCTCCTCACTGCTCTGGACATTGGGTTCCATGCGGATGTTGTAACTGATGGTCTTTTCCAGGCCCTGGTTCAGCATGACCAGAAAATCGTTGGTGTTCATCTCGCTGCGGTCGATACCGGCCAGATAATCTTTGAGCTTTTCGCCCGGCGGATCCACCTGAAGAAAGGGCTTGAGGTCCTTTGCCAGTTCCGGTTTGTAGGTGAACGGAAACGTCTCGGCATGGGGCTCCAGAAAAAAATCAAACGGGTTGATGATAATCATTTCCGCCGTCAGGTCCACCACAATGGAGAACCGGTCTGTTTTTTCAGGAAAGTTCAGACGGGCCAGATAGTTGCTGAACGGGTCCTGCTGCCAGTTGATAAAATGGGTTTCGGGTAAAATTTTCTGGGAATAGCTCAAAATGGGGGTGCGGCAGTGGGGGGCCGGCCGCAGCCGAACCACCTGGGCGCCGAGCTGGATTTTTTTGTCATACCGGTAGTCTGTTTTATGGTAAAGCGCCACCTGGATGGCCATAGGGTGTTCTCCGTTTAAATAATTCAGGTTAAAAAGCTTCCATGATTTCCGGCATCAGCTGTCTGCGGACAATACCTTGAAAAACGCCTCATGGATGTGGGCGCCCACGGTGTTGATCTTCACCTGGAGACCGTCCAGGTATTCGTGCATCCCCGTGTCGATCACCTCATCGATATCGGAATAATCGATGTCCGCACACAATCGTCCCAGGCTTCTTTCCGCCAGGTTGGACACCGTTCCCACGGGGCTGCCAGATATTTTGTGCAGCGACTGCTCCGCCTTTTTCAGGCAATACCGGATGGACCTGGGAAACTCACCGTCAAAGATGAGAAAATCACACACCTGCCTGGGAATGATGCGATGGAACCGTTTACGGTACATTTCCAGGGCGCTGCCGGATTTGAGGACCGCAGCCCACTGGATGGAGTCATAGGGGCTGTTCACCTCCCCGCCCTGGGGAAGCAGCATGAAATATTTCACATCCAGGATTCGGGAGGTTTTGTCCGCCCGCTCCAGCATCAGGCCGGTCAGGGCGAACCGGAACGCCTCACTGTGGGACATGGTGGAATAGAGCAGCCCCGTGAACATGTGTCCCCGCATGGTGATGATCTTGAAGAACTTGTGGGGATTGCGGCTGGCAAAGTCGGTTCTGGCCGCATCCCGCAGTTCGATGTAAAAGCGGTTGATCTGTTCCCACATCTCCGAGGAGATGATCTCTCTCACGGACCGGGCGTTTTCCCGGGCAGCCCGCAGAGATGACAGGATGGAGTTGCCGTACTCCGGGTCCAGGGCCAGAAAATGGATGACATTTACGGATGAATAATCAGTGCCGTATTTTTTTTCAAACAGAGCATGGTCCCCGGTGGTCATGACAATGGGCTGCCACTGACGGCTGGATTCACTGGGAAAATCCAGAGTGAGATTGAGATTCACGCTGATGAAACGGGCGATGTTTTCCGCCCTTTCAATGTAACGGGTCATCCAGTAGACGGAACTGGCAACACGGCTAAGCATGGGCACCTCCCTGGCTGGTTTCAAGGTTCATGAACTGGGACTGGGATCCTGAAGACGGGTCCCCGCTCCGGGATTCCGGCCTACTCTGCTGCCGGCGGGATTCCTCAGTCTGTCTACCTGTTTCAGTCGTTCCGCCCGTCCTGGCCGTTCCATCCGTCCCTGTCGTATCTGTTTCTGCCGGGCCATCTTCCGCCGTGTCAATGACCCAGGTGTCTTTTGTTCCGCCGCCCTGGGAGGAATTGACCACCAGGGAGCCCTTTTTGAGCGCCACCCGGGTGAGCCCGCCGGGCAGAACGTAAATTTCTTCACCATAGAGGATATACGGCCTCAGGTCCACATGCCGCCCTTCAATCTGGTCCCCGACAATGGTGGGCACCCTGGACAGGGAGATGGTGGGCTGGGCAATGTAGTTCCTGGGGTTTTTCCGGATCAGCTCCGCAAACGCCTCCCGCTCCTTCACGCTGGCATGGGGACCGATGAGCATGCCGTAGCCCCCGGATTCATTGGCTGCCTTCACCACCAGTTTGTCCAGGTTTTCCAGAACATGTTTCCGGTCTTTGTCGTCCCGGCAGATAAAGGTGGGCACATTGGGCAGGATCGCATCCTCATCCAGATAGTATTTGATGATTTTGGGCACATAGGCATACACGGCCTTGTCATCGGCGATGCCTGTGCCCGGGGCATTGGCCATGGCCACCTTTCCCGCCCGGTAGACATCCATGATGCCGGGAACCCCCAGCATGGAATCGGGCCGGAAAGCGGTCGGGTCCATGAAATCATCATCCAGCCGCCGGTAGATCACATCGATGCGCTGAAGTCCCCTTGTGGTGCGCATATACACAAACCCGTCCGAAACCACCAGGTCCTGGCCTTCCACCAGCTCCACCCCCATCTGCTGGGCCAGAAACGAGTGTTCAAAATAGGCGGAGTTGTACATCCCGGGGGTCAATACCCCGATCTTCGGGGACGGTACATTTTCAGGCACCAGTGACTCCAGGGTGGCCAGCAGCTTGTTGGGGTAATCATCCACCGGCCTCACACTGGAATCGGCAAACACATAGGGAAAGGTACGTTTGAGCACCTGCCGGTTTTCCAGCACATAGGACACCCCTGAAGGACACCGCATGTTGTCTTCCAGCACATAGAACCGGCCGTCAATGTCCCGGATCAGGTCCGTGCCCGTGACATGGCACCAGACACCCCGGGGAGGATGAAGCCCCTCGCACTGTTTGCGGTAGGTGGCGCAGGACATCACCAGATCTTCAGGCACCACCTTGTCTTTGAGAATTTTTCTGTCATGGTACACATCATGGATAAACAGGTTGAGGGCATAAATCCGCTGTTTCAACCCTTTTTCCAGAACCTGCCAGTCTGTGCTGTTGATGATTCTGGGAATGATGTCAAAGGGCAGGATCTTTTCAGTGCCCTCTTCGCTGCCGTAGACGGCAAAGGTGTTTCCCAGCTGGAGCAGGGCGGTTTCCGCAGACCGCTGCTTGTGCAGCAGGTCCTGTTCCGGCAGGGACTCTATTTTGTTGACCAGCAGTTCCGTGCCGGGGCGGGGGGCTCCATTTTCTTCAAATAATTCATCGTAAAATCCCTGGGTCTGGTAGTTTGAAAATTTCATGGCAGCTCCTTTCCTGGGTGATATAACATCGTTGGTCAGCCGTTACTGCTTCAATTGTTAACAAATAAATACGGAATGCGACACGTTTTTTTATGCCGACAAGCGGCAATATTGACATAATCCGTTACGGTTTCCGTGTCGAAAAAATGCTCAAATTCAATTCTTCAGACAAACACTGCAGCAGTTTCCACCCTGCCAGGCTGTTTCCTTTCTGATCCAGCGCCGGCCCAAATACACAAATGCCAAAATTCCGGGGTGAAACAGCCATAATACCGCCGCCGACACCGCTTTTTCCAGGCAGTCCGACATCCACGGCAAACTCTCCTGATCCGTCGTACATACCGCAGGTGGTCATCACCGCCTTGACGATCCGGGCGGTTTTGATATCAAAAAGCGTCTCTCCACTCCAGGGTGCCCTGCCGTCAAAGGCCAGAACAGCCGCCATCCGTGCAATGTCCGCGCAGACCACTTCTATGGAACAGAGCCGGAAGTAAACATCGAGCAATGAATCCACGTCACCGTCAATAATGCCCGTACTTTTCATGAAATAAGCCAGCGCACGGTTCCGATCTCCAAATTCTTTTTCAGACTGATAAACATTCTGATTCACGGTCAGTGCATCATTCCCCGTCATTTTCCCGATCATGGTGAAAATCCGCAGAAACTTTTCCTCCATGGTCGCCCCGCGAACCATGGTTATTCCGGCAATTGCCCCGGAGTTGATCATGGGATTCAAAGGCCGCTTCTCATTTTTCGTTTCCAGATTCACAATGGAATTGAATCCGTCTGCGGAAGGTGCCACGCTGATTTTTCTGGTCAGGACATCAAAAGGATTATCCACCAGCATGCAGATGAAAAACGCCACTTTGGAAATGCTCTGGATGGTAAAAGGCATTTGCCAGTCCCCGGCATGCCACTGCCGGCCCTGGATGCCGCAAACGCTGACCCCGAGCAATCCGGGATCCTGGTTGGACAACTCCGGGATATACGCGGCAACATGCCCTTGACCGCACCAATGACGGTTTTTTTGAACACCCTGTTCCAATTTTTGTTGCAGATGTTTCATGCTCTTATGTCTGATTGAAAGGGACTATTTCGTCACCTGTCCAGCCCGGACAACTCGGTGGATAAAATCCAGTTTTTTCAGAACCAGCGGCGAAAGGACAAATGGATAGGCATGGTCATGGCCCATGCTCCGGTTCAGGCTGTTCAGGGCAAAGCTGACGGGCAGCCAGTGCTCGGTGAGGACCTCAAACCGGTCCTGCTGATAGGGATCAAAGTCCAGACTGACATCCAGTTCTTCATTCCCCTTCACCATGGGGTCCACCTGGATGCCAAATTGATGGGCCGTTTCCAGCGTATCCATAATATGCAGATAATGGGCCCAGGTCTCCGCCCAGTCCTCCCAGGGATGGCTGGCGGCATAGGCACTGACGAACCGCTCCTGCCAGTCCGGAGGCGGGCCATCCTGGTAATGCCGTTCCAGGGCCTGGGAATAGTCCTGGGTATCGTCACCGAACAATTCCCGGCAGGGACCGAGCCATTCCGTGTCCCTGATCAGCCGGTTCCAGTAATAATGACCGCTTTCGTGACGAAAATGCCCCAGGATGGTGCGGTAATGTTCATCCATGGCCGCCTGCATTTGTTCCCTGGCCACAGGATCGGCTTCTGCGATATTGATGGTGATCAATCCCTCATCATGGCCCGTGATCACCCTGCCCCGATCACTGAAGGCAGGATCGGCATCCGCCAGAAAATCAAACCCCAGCCCGTCGGCATGTGAGCTGAGGGGTTCCACGGGCAGCCTCAGTCGCAAAAGACTGAACACCAGCCGGCGCTTTTCAATTTCCAGTCTGTGCCAGAGGGTCAGGTTGTTTTCGGTCTCCAGGTTGGGGATCGTTCTGTTCAAGCGGCAGGCCACGCAGAGAGACTCTTCAGATTCCGCCGGCACCATCCAGTTGCAGACATTGTATTCCGCATAATTGGCACATTTGCGAAAGGCTGATTGACGGCCGGGATCCGGCAGCCGGTCACAGTCGTGATCATCCGGTACGGAGATGACTGACAGGTGCATGGCATCCGTTAAAAAACCCAGCTGAGCCCCACAGCGCACGCAGGTGGTGTTTTCAAAATACAGCAGATTGCCGCAGCAGTCACAGGTAAAAAGCTTCATGATACCTTTTCCAATCGATATCCACACACGCCCAAAGGGAAATCCTTTTGGGGTCAACCATCGGTTTTACAAAATCTAAATCTTATAATTATATGAATCAAAATCAGTTTCTGTCAACTTGAATATAAAAACTGAGACTTGATCTATGCAATCTGCCTGACCTTGCTTTAGGCGAGCGTCTGTTTTTTTGTATTTTTGTACATTGCCGGCAGAGTATGGTTGGAATTATAGGGACCAGACACTGGTATCGACGATGACCTTCATGAACGACGTCTCTGCTCTTTATAATCATATTCCGGATCGTATTCCACAGTCCCGAACATCGAAAGGATCTTTTCCTGCTCTAAATTTTGTATATATTCAAGGAGCGCTTTTGAGACGGCGGCCTTTTTTGTTTTATGGCCTCCGAGCCTGACCGCCTTTTGAATCAGTTCGTCATCGATTTGTAAGTTCGTCGCCATAACGATCACCTCCCTTGAATTCACACATAATATTACACAATAATTTGTGTGAATTAAAGACAATATGATTGCCAAAGGATTTTCCTGTCTGAATTACAATGCCGAATAGACCAGGATTGTCTCAGAATCCTCAGGGCGCCATGGCCTGGCCCGATAAAAAAATCATACCTGTGAAAAGCCGCGGGCTTCCGGTTAAAGTCTATTTTCAACGGTCACCGGGGTGTATCCTCTGGGCAGGTGAGCGGTTCCTAACACACAGGGTAGTTCGGCGGCCTGGGCAATGTCTTGTGCAATTTTTTCAATATGGTCGCAAAATCCGCCCTGGCTGTTGTCCCAGCCCTTTTCTGTTTTTTTGGCAAAGCTGCAGGTACAAAGGTGAATAACGTCGGCACCCTTTGACTTTAAAATTTTACCCAGGTTCGCAACGTTGTCCCCAGGGCATCTGCAGGTAAAGACCCCGGCCGGGGTGCATTCATCATAGGCGCTGAAGCCCTGGGCCGAATTCATCATCGTATTAAAACAATTGGTCAACGGACATGTTTCTTCATTTTTTTCGCATCGGATAATCGCGATTCTGGTCATCTGAACCTCCTCGTTATTCACCTTTATCAATCATCAAAAGGATTGGCCGGAAATTTTTACGAAAAAAAGAGAGCAAGGTTTATACCAAAAAGAAATATTAAATAATGACAGATAGTTACATACAAGCAGCCTGTGAATATTCTAAAATTCTCCTCTAATGGTCGCAAAACTGCAACTTTCCTTCAAAAAACTGCTTACTTTGGCTGAAAAATCACATGGGGCTTGGCTTAGTCGATGGATACTGGGTGGCGGATCTGATCGACAACGGTGAGATCATTCCGATTACTACCGATCAGCCGCTTATCATGAACCGGATCTCCATGATGCGCCTTCAGGGCAAAGCCATGTCAGCATTGGAAACGATATTTCTCGACCGTTTTCAGCAGCATATGCAGCAACAGGCATGGACCCGGCGGGTGAGGTATTTAGTGATATAAAGTGGCATTTTTCTCCTGTTCCGCCGCCAGAAGCGCCGCACCATAAGCGCCTGCCAGCTGGGGATCGGACGGAATCCGGATCTCGCGGTCCAGTCTGCCGGCCAGCAGTTGCACCATACAGGGATTTTTGGCCACCCCGCCCGTGAACACGATGGGCCCGTCCGAAGATACCCGGTTGATCATGCCCGCAGCCCTCCGGATCACACTGGTGTGCAGCCCCCGGGCGATCTCTTTGCGGTCTTCGCCTTTAGCGATGAGAGAGGTGACCTCGGATTCGGCAAATACCGTACACATGCTGGAAATCAACAGGTCTTTTTCAGCCGCCAGCGCCTGTGCCCCAAAGTTTTCCAGGTCAAATCCAAGGGTAGCGGCCATGATCTCCAGGAACTTGCCGGTTCCGGCGGCACACCGGTCGTTCATTTCAAATTTTTTCACCCGCCCGTTTTCAAACAAGGCAATGGCCTTGCTGTCCTGCCCCCCGATGTCCAGAACCGTTCGGGCATCGGGAAACTCTGTCCAGGCCCCCCTGGCATGGGCCTTGATCTCCGTGACGGTCGGCGCGTCAAATGACAGTTCAAACAGGTTCCGGCCGTATCCCGTGGCCATGATCCTGTCAAAGGCCGCCTTTTCAATCAATTCACTGGCGGTGGCCATGGGATCGAATCCCGTGTCTGACCGGAAAGTTTCCCGGATGGCACCGGTCCCATCCACCACCACCAGCTTGATGGTGCGGGAGCCGATATCGATACCGGCATACCGCACCACTGTTGTGTCTGAGGTCATGATATTTTTTACCTGAGCTGCTCGATAAAGGCTTCCACCCGCGTCTTGAGCTGCCCCGCATCTTCCATGCCGTAATCGGTCTCTACCCGCAGGCAGGGGATGTTTTTCTCTTCCAGGGCCTTTTCCACGGGAATGGATTCCATGAGATAGGGCTGGCAGAACTGGAGCCCGTAATGGATCACGCCTTGGGCGTTATAAGCGGTGGCCATCTCCTGGATGTGGTCCAGGCGCTGGGGATTGGGGGTGAATATGGCGCAGTCCACTTGAAAATACCGGTCCACGATGGCATCCATCATCTCATCCACGGTGGTGCCGGTGTCGGCGGTGAGATTCCGGGTGCCCCGTTCCCCCACACAGGATTCTTCACCCACGATCACCGCACCTGCGGTTTCAGTGATCATGTGCAGCTTCCAGTTGGGAACCGCCTGGGGACAACCGGACACCAGGATGCGGGGGGTGCCGGCAGGGAATGCCCCGGTTTTCTCCTGGATCCGGGTTTCCAGTTCATCACAGATTTTGTTGACCGATTCCGTGAACCGGGCCGGGTTGTCATAAAAGAACACCTGGTTGGCCAGCAGGGCATCCAGGCCGGAAATGGGGGCGGGGTCGGCCTTTCTCAATGCAGACAGCCGGTGGATGGCGGCCCGCTTGGCATTGACCAGATCGATGGCAGCTTTCAGGGACTCTACCGTGACCGTGACACCGGTCAGTTCTTCCACGGCCGCCTTGAATTTCATGTATTCCGCCTTGAGAAGCGCTTTGGTCTGATCGGTCTTGGTCTGGGGCAGGTCCATGACATACAGGTTGTCCACCAGGGCACCCAGGGTTTCATAGGCTTTTTTCTTGCCATCACAGATGTTTTCCCCCACGATCATGTCCGCGCTTTCCAGGTACGGGCACACCTTGCCGATTTTGAATCCGAATGAGGATTTGATCAGCGCACAGGTGTTTCTGGGCAAAAGCTGCTCCACTTTTTCCATGGCAAAGTCCGCCCCTGAGCACAGCCCCTACAAATTCTATCTGTAAAATTGATTGTCTGAATCAATTATATTCTGACCATCGATTTTTCCGATATATATGCGCCTGTTTTCCATTTGATCGTTCTTCAGGTCTGAACCCAGATGCCCGGTCTACTGAGCCTGTAAGCTTTTCACCAGCCCACTGAACACCTCCCGCAGATCTTTCTGGGAAACCGGGGGCATTCGCTCATACAGGTCTTTTTCCGGGTCTGAAAAGGATGGGGGTGCAGCTCTTTTGTGTCTTTGTTTCTTTTGTGAGACCTCATAACAGACCATGGCCACCTCTGTCTGATGGGGTTTCCCCTTGCTGTTGGTATCCAGCCAGGTGTCACACTGGTCATGGGACCCCACAAAAAGGATGTACAATGACGACTTGTCCTTGAGGCTGATCAGGCGGAACCCTTTTCCCAGATCATACTTGAACAGTTTTCTAATCCGGGCATCCTTGGTTTTGGACAGACGGCCGGCCCGGGCCATGATGGTGCCATTCTTCAAGGCGTTGATAATGGCTTCGGCCCGTTCCGCAGCGACCTTGGGCGCATTGTCCAGGGTTTTCATCTGATCCAGGGTTTTTTCCACTTTGGGATGGATATGCAATGCCTTTGTCATGGGTTCTCCCTGATTTTCATTTTCTGTCAAACGTTTCCATCTTTCCAGTCTGCCATATTGTTATCTTCATCCCTTCCGGAAGTCCAATTGTTTGATTCGATAAAAATCGATATCTTGAATTCAAATCATCTATAATGAACTCTCTGCCTGATATTCATATTTTCTATATTTTCCAGCCAAAAATATTAATATTAACAATTTGACTGTGGTCAGGCCCATCAGGTACTAAAACCATGTTTTCGAATAGGACTGTGTTGAATCACTTATTGAAAGGAGTCACATCCATGACAAAAAATTTTTGGGCCACCCGCACGGGCATCATTGTGGTGGGGGCGGCCATCGGCATTCTGGCCCCGCTGCTCCAGAAAC
>JAABTO010000064.1 GCA_011389835.1 Desulfotignum sp.
GTCGCCGGTAAAGGGATCCCGATGGTTGGGGCTGGCAGTGGAGGTGCCGTAGTGGCTTTTTTTTCCTTCCACTTCCAGAGCCCTTCGACCGTTTCGGTCATAAATGGTCCACCCCTTGGGGGCCGTGACCACACAGCCCTGGACAATGTATTTGGGGATCTTGATGGTATCGTCTTTGACCCAGGCACCGGCCTGGGTCATCATTTTTTTGACGCCGGGGTGCCGGCATTTGAATCCGACTTTTTCAATAATATCAAATGCTGCCTGTTTGATTTCCCAGATCTGGTCATCGGTCAGAATCCGCATGCTCACGGACCGGCTTCGAGTGGAGGAGGTCTGAATCACGAGCGTTCCTTTCATGAAGGGTCTTTTTTTGAGGTCATATTATGGTTGTGCCCCCTGCCGAGGGCACAACGCAGCTTGTTTTCACTGAATAATATTTACCATGATATCCCATGGGGAGCAAACATTTATCCGGGGTTTGTCCGGTAACCTGAAAAAAAAATCATCTCCCTCAGACACACTTGAAACAATTTCCCAGAAGAACCATGAGGTCCTCTCTTGTGGCATCCCGTGGGTTTGTCTGCATATTGACATTTTTCAGGCTGTTTTCAACGATCAGATCCAGGTGCTGTTTTTTTAACGTATCCGTATCCAGATTCAACTGCCTTGACAGGTCTCTGATTCGGGTAAATATCTGTTGTACCGCCGGGTCAATGTCCCTGATCTTGTCAGCCCTTTTTTCCTTGTTGAACTGCCACACATTTTCCAGAATCTGGGCCACAAGCCAGCCGTGAACCGAGTCATGATAGATGCCGCCGATGGTATTGGCCAGGGCATGGCCGGCGCCCAGTCCGGCAGACATCATCGCTATCCCGCTCAAAAGGCTTGCCTCGAGCAGTCCGGTTCTCGCCGTCAGGTCATGGCCGCTGTTTACCGCCGGGGCCAGGTGCTGCGCCGTCAGAAAGATACTTTTAAACGCAAGGCTGTCGGAAAAACAGTTGGCCGATTTGGAGAGATAGGATTCCAGCGCATGGGAAAATGCGTCAACAGCTGTGAAAAACGTCAGCCGGGGCGGCATGGTGGCTGTCAATACCGGGTCCAGTAACGCCATATCCGGTGCCCGGGTGAAGACACTCCGCTTTTCAAGCGTGGTGCTGTCAGAAATGACCGACCATCCGGAAACCTCTGACCCGGTGCCGGCGGTAGTGGGGACAGCAACAAGGGCGCCGGCGCCGCAGTCATGGGCAATGATTTTTGCCGCATCGATGGGGGACCCTCCCCCCAGTGCCATGACCGCATCACATCCCATAGCGCGATACTGTATTTTGCCTGTATCGATGTTTGCCAGTGTGGGATTGGGTTCAATCCCATCGAAAACAGCGGTTTCAACTCCGCCTTTGAAAAGAATCGATCTGATTCGTTCAATAACCGGCCGGTTCCATGCCATGACTTCCGATGTCACCAGCAGCATCTTTCCTGCACCAGCGGTTCCGGGATGTTTTGCCATCAGGCCGGGCAGTGTGTCTACCGCGTTTTCACCGAAAATCACATGACACGGTAATGACAGATCATACATGGTATCATCCTTTATGCAGTTGAATTGCCGAGTGTGTCAAAATCTGTCAATCCCAGGTACGTCAGGCGTTTTCGGCTTGGCGCACCGCCGGTGGCCTCGGAAGTGATGATCCCTTTTTCAAACGCTTCCATGGCAAAGGCAATGGAAGCCCCCACACTGATGGTGTCCATCCCGTACCGGTTGCACAGTTCGTTGCCTTTGCAGATGGCTTCCAGGTTATCCACCAGGCAATATGAGCCTAAAGATGCCATGGTTTCATATTCCGGCCCGGCCCCTGATACAGGCCCGTATTTTCCCGAAGGGATGTTCACCTCCCGGACGCAGCCGATGGGGCAGGCGCCACAGGCAAACCCGCCGCCCTGCCGTTTCATGAACATGACCAGGTTTTTAGCGATGGCCAGGGCGACCTGCCGGCCGTAATCCTGTTCAACCAGAAAAAGCGCCAGATCGATGCCTGCGGTGACTCCGGCCGAGGAATAAAATCTGCCGTCATTGATGTGAATCTTATCGGAATCCAGTAAAATGTCAGGGTACCTTTGTGACAACTCAAGCGCCACGGCCCAGTGAGTGGTCACCTTTATGCCGGATAACAACCCTGCCGCCGCAAGGATAAACACCCCGTTGCAAATGGATACGACCCGTCTTGCTTTCTTGCTGACGCGCCTGACAAAGTCGATCAGTTTTTTGTTGTTTTTGACATGAGGGGTAATGCACTGATAAACGGTGGTGTTCCATATCGTTTTACGTCTGCTGGAGTATCCCATAAAACGACAGTGTCCACAATGACAAAAAAGCGGCAAAACAAAAAAGCGGCAAAAAAGGACAGTCAGCGAAATCAGGGCAAAGAGATCTGCTCAAGCGTATCCGGTCGAGGTGTCATGGGGTGATTTTGAGGGGACGTCACCGGCGTCCCGGTCCGGGGGGACCCCGTTTTCATCCCAGCCCATGGCCTGGTAGAAGTCCGCCACCATGGCGGCCAGTGATTCCCTGGTGAGTCCGGATGGATTGTCTTTGGAAGCAAAGAACATGTCCGGCAGATGATCGAAAACAGGGGTTTTTGCGTGACGCAGATTGAACCGCCTTTCCATGGCCGCGATGGCCAGGCCGGTATCGGTCAGGTGTTTGAATGAGAGATCCGTTTCTGCCAGGGCATTGACCAGAGCGATTTCCGGTTCCAGGTTGAAGGATTTGAGCAAAGAGAGCACCGGCACCTTGCACAGCCCCAGCGTATCCACCAGAATATTGGTGACCACGGCTTTTCGGATCAACCGGCCTTTGGCTTCGGTGGCATGGATGTCCACGGCCGAAGCCGTGCCGAATTCCTTGATAGCCTGTTCTTTTGACCAGCTGTATTCCAGGGAGGCATACACATTGTTGTAGTCCCCGCCCCGGCTGGACACGGCATACCCCAGGGCCGTTCCCATGATGGCATTGGGGTGGTAGGCGGTCAGTTCAAGGCCTTTGACATGGGCCGCATGGGCCGCGGCATTCCCCCCGATCTGCCGGGCCGCATACCGGACGCCCCGGGCCAGGAGCCGGCCCAGTTCCGTGGTGCCGGCAGCGATGGCGTGGACCAGGGCTTCCATGGTTTCAGCATTGCCCCAGGACAGGTCCAGGTCCTGCTGGAGCGCTTCCGGCATCAGCCCGTTGTCGGCCAGGTCCATGGCAAAAGCGATCACCGAAGCCGTGGAGGTGGTATCTATCCCCAGCCGGTTGCACAGGTTGTCCAGCCGGACAATGGCATCCATGTCCGACAGACCGCATTTGGGGCCGAAATTGATGATCGGTTCGAATTCCGGCCGGGTGGACATCTCTTCGGGTTTTGCCGGGTCCATTACCAGGTCGGCCTTGCACTGGACCGGGCATTTGGCGCATCCGGAAGACCGGGCCACCTTTTTCGCCAGTTTCCGGCCGTCAATGGCATCGATATCGGTCACGCCGATGTCGGTGTAATTTCTGGCACCCATGATACCGAATTCATTGACCCAGGACAGATATCCAGCTCCGCCGTATCTGGAGAAAAAGGAAAATTCCGGGGCGGTTTTCACCCGATTGACATACGTTTTCACGGCCAGTTTTTTTTGGGGGGTATCGGCGGGCAGATGCTTGTGGGAGCCTTTGGCAATGACAACGGCTTTGATGTTTTTGGCACCCATGACCGCGCCCAGGCCGGTGCGGCCGGCAGCATGGTCTTTTTCCGTCATGATGGCGGCAAACCGGACCCGGTTTTCTCCGGCCGGCCCGATGGTCAGAATCCGGATTTTTTCAGATCCGTGGATCTGCCGGAGCCGGTCCTGGACCGAAAAGGCATCCAGTCCCCACAGGTCTTTTGCGGGCAGAAGCTGTGCTGATGTTGCGTCCACATACAGATAGACCGGATCCGGTGATGCGCCGTGGATGATCACAGACCCCAGGTTGCAGGACCGCAGCCAGGCCCCGGCGTACCCCCCGATATTGGCGCTGCCCAGGATACCGGTCAGCGGGGACAGGGCGTTGACATGGAGCCTGGCGCTGCACGGGGCTGCAGACCCGGTGAGCAGGCCGGCGGAAATGAGCAGCCGGTTGTCCGGCCCCAAAGGGTCGATGCCGGGATCAAGATGATGCCACAGGTACCAGGCATTGAATCCCCGGCCCCCGAAAAACGGCCGGGCCGCATCCGGATAATCCTGATACCGGCAGGCCTGCCGGGTCAGATTCACCGTCAGCACCCGCCCAAACAGATGGGATTGATTCATGTGGGTTTGTGTCCGGATGTCATGGGTTTTTTTCATTGAACCGCCTGCCGATGTATTCATGAACAAATCTTGTATCATTTTAACGGGGGTGAGATCAAATCGTTTTTGCCTGGTTTTCCATATTCTGCAACGCTTCCCAATGAAAATGGCAGGTAAAGTCACCAGCCAGATGCTGGTGACTGATGATCACCAGAATGCCCTCTTTTCGATGCTGCCGCAGCATGGTCAACAGGCGGTCTGCCGTGGGGGTATCCAGGCCTTCAAAGGGTTCATCCAGAATCAGGATGGGCGGGCCAAACAGCAGCAGCCGGCCCAGGCAGACCCGCCGGGCCTGGCCCCCGGACAGGCCGGTGCCGTATTCACCGATGGGGGTGTCCAGTTGCCGGGGAAGCTGCCGGGCCCATGTTGCCAGTGCCACCTGTTCCAGGATCTCCCACAGTTCCGAGTCCTCTGCATCCGGTTTGGCCAGGCGCAGGTTTTGGGCCAGCGTCATGGGAAACAGGTACAGATCCTGGTCCAGGAGCCCCACCTGCCGGCGCAGGGTTTTTTCTTCCACAGCGGCCATGGGGACGCCATTGACCCGGATATCCCCCTGGGCCGGGGCCAGCCATCCGGCCATCACCGCCGCCAGGGTGGATTTGCCGCAGCCCGATGGGCCCTGTATCCACAGGGTGTCGCCCGGGTGCAGGGAGAGTGACACATGGTCCGGCCCGGTCAGGGCCTGTCCCTGCCGGGCAGTGACGTTTTCCAGTTCCAGCCGTGGGGGGCCGGCGAGGTCGGTGATGGTGCCGCCGTCTTCGGGCACATCAAAGATGCCGGCCAGGCGCTGTTGGGCCCCCCGGGTGAATCCCAGGGCTTGAAAGGTCTGGGAAAGGGGCGCCATCACCTCTGAAAGGCCCAGCATCACGCAGCAGATGCCGGCCAGCAGCGCCGGAGAGATCTGACCGGAAACTGCGGCACCGGCACCCAGAAACAGAATCATCCACAGGCCCAGGGACAACACAAGCAGGATCAGGGCCTGGGAAGCAATGCCTAAGCCGTGCAGGTGCCACCGGCTTGTGTCCAGGGCATGATCCATCTCCTCGAGGGTGTTGAGGCGGGTTGCCAGGGCCCCGGTGGTCCGCAGAGTGATGAGTCCTGCCAGGGTTTCGGTTAAAAACTGTCTGCGCTCTCCGGCTTTCCAGGTCTGGAACAGGGCCAGGTCCATGGCCCGGGAAGAAACCGTGACCGGCAGTACTCCGAAAATCAGGAGCATGACAACCAGAAAAATACAGAACAAAGGCATTGATATCCAGAACAAAAACCCCGCAAACACCACACAGAGAGAAACGGCCCAGAACCAGGGGGCCAGGCCCCGCAAGGGCCACTGGTCCAGAAGGTCGATATCTGTCAGCATCCGCTGCATCAGGTCTCCGGAACCCGAAGCTCCCAGCCGGTACCGGCTCATGCGGGACAGGCCGTCGAACACCCCAAGCCGCAGATGCTGCAGAAGCCTGAGAATTCCGTCATGGGAAACGATGCGCTCGCCATAAAGTGCCAGGGTCCGGCAGATGGCCAGCGTGCGGATGACCGCGGCCGGCTGCAGATAATTGAAGGCATACAGGGCCGCCGGGCTGAGCCCGGCCACACCGGCGGCGGTGATGAACCATCCGGATGCCGCCAGCAGCAGAATGGCCGCTCCCAGGCCCACCGCTCCCAGGGCCAGGCCCAGATAGCCCATGGCCCCCTGGCGGAAAAACAGGAACCCCAGGGACAGGCCCGGTTTGGAGGCTACCGGTTGGGATCGGTCCGCTTGGGAGAGGCCAGGTTGGGACCGGTCTGACTCGGCCCGGACCGGTTTTTCAGGAGACCGGACCATGACGGAACCTCTCAATATGGATGATACGGCCGTTGTCCAGTCGTATCAGGGTATCCAGCCATTCCAGGCCCTCCAGGTGATGGGCCGCCAGAATCAGGGTTCTGCCCCGGGTGACCTGACCCATATGGCGGCGTACGGCAACGGCGGTTTCCGGGTCCAGGTGAGCCCCGGGTTCATCCAGTATCCAGAGCCAGGCATCCCGAAGCAGGGCCCTGGCCAACGCCAGCCGCTGCAGCTGTCCGCCGGAAAACCCCTGGCCCCCTTCCCCCAGGGCTGTGTGGATGCCGTGGGGCAACGGGTGGATAAAGGCCCATGCACCGGCCGCGGCCAGGGCCTGCCGGAAATCATCCTCCCCGGCATGGGGGCGGGCCAGGGCCAGATTTTGGGCCACGGTACCGGAAAACCATTCCGGCCGCTGCCCCAGCCAGGCGATCTGTTGTCGAAATCGATCCGGGTTCAGGGCGTCCAGGGGATGCCCGTCCACCAGGATCTGTCCTTCTGAAGGTCGGTCAAACCCCAGGATCAGGTGCAGCAGGCTGGTTTTTCCGCTGCCGCTGGGACCCACCAGTCCCACCCGTTCGCCGGGCATAATGTCCAGGTCGATGGCATGGAGGACCTGGTTTCGGCCGGAAGGCTGCCAGGACACCTGTTGCATCTGGATGCCGGGCGGCCCCGCTGGGACCCAGACGTTGGTGCCGCCCTGGAAAACGGTGCGGCGGGCATGGATCAGGGGCATCAGAGAGACAGCGGCCGCCATGGCCTGGGCCCGGGCGTGGTAATCGGTTCCCAAACGGCGCAGGGCCATGTAGAACTCGGGGATCAGCAGCAGGATAAACAGGGCGCTGCCCAGGGGAACAGGCACGGTTCCCCTGGCCCAGGGCACATATCCCAGAAGCCCCATGCCAAGGTAAACCGCTGCCACGGCAATGCCTAAAGATGCAAACAGTTCCAGAACTGCGGAGGATAAAAACGCCATGCGCAGGACAGCCAGGGTTTTTATCCGGAAGCGGTCTGATGCGGCTGCCAGGGTCTGCCTGGCCGGGGGCACGGCATCGAGCTGGCGCAGCACCGGCAACCCCTGCAACATCGTTCGGATGCGGTCCGCCAGCACGGACAGTGCCTGGAACTGCCGGCGCCCGGCCCGGACCGCTTCATTGCCCACCAGGTACATGAAAAACGGGATCAACGGGGCGGTGACGGTCAGCAGCCCGGCCACCACCGGACTGTGGGGCAGCACTGCCGCCACAATGAGGACCGGGGTGGCCACGGCCAGAATTTTGTGGGGCAGATACCGCACAAAATAGTCATCCATGGCATCCACCTGTTCGAGCACCATGGCGGACAGGCTGCCGTCCCCGGCGATGCGGCTCCGGTGGGGACCGGCAGCTGCAATGGTTTCCAGCAGCGATTGTCTCAGCCGGCGGCGCAGCACCCGCCCGGCCCGGAACCCCAGCAGCTCCTTGACTGCCAGAAAACAGGGCCGCAGAAGAAAAGGGAGCGCCAGAAGCCACAGCAGGTGACGGTCAAACCGGTTTTCCATTGCCAGGCCTGCCAGAAGATGGGCCAGCAGAAAACACTGCACCACCATGCACATCGATGCGGTCACGCCCGCACCCGCGGAAAGCCAGAGCAGCGATGTCACCTGAGCCACTTGGCCTTTCAGCCATTTACCGGCCTGTTTCTCCTGATCCGGTTTCAAATGCCTTTTCCCAGTGCCTGTTTTCCGTCGTCAAAGAATATTTTCCGGATCAGAATTTTCAGGTGTCCCTTCATATGGGCGGTGGTATCATAAAAAAAGGGGTAAGACAAGTAGGGGACAGGAACCACCCGGCACTCAAGCAGCTGCGGTCAGGCAGCGTTGCTTTTGTGATAGACGGCATAATAGCTCACCGGAATCAGCACCAGGGTAAACAGGGTCGATGCGGCCAGGCCGAAAATAAGGGCCCAGGCAAGTCCTGAAAAAACCGGGTCCAGGGTAATGGGAAATGCGCCGATGGCGGTTGTCAGTGCGGTGAGCAGGATGGGCCGCATCCGGATGGCCCCGCTCTGGAGAATCGCCTCTTTCAGGTCCATGCCCTGTTTCAGGGAATCCTGGATAAATTCAATGAGCACCAGGGCGTTTCGTATGACAATGCCGCCCAGGGCAATCATGCCGATCATGGAGGTGGCGGTGAAAAAAATCGGATTGGAAAACCCGTCCACCGGGGAGGCAGCCACCAGGTTGAGAACAAGAAATCCGGGCATGATGCCCAGCAGGGTTAATGGAATTGCCATCATGATCAGCACCGGCATGAAAAAAGATCCGGACTGGATGACCAGAAGAATGTATATGCCGATCAAGGCGGCTGCAAAGGCGATACCCATGTCCCTGAAGACCCGGATGGTGATCTTCCATTCTCCTTCTCCTGCCCAGTTCACCTGAATGCCTCTGGGCAGGGGATCTTTTCTGAGTTTTTTCTGCATGTCAAGGATGGCCTCTGCCGGGGCCCGGCCGGCAGTATCTGCCAGCACATACACCACCCTGTCAAGGTTCTTGTGATAAATGGGCTGCTGGTTGGGCAGTATCTGGACATGCACCAGTTCCGCCAGAGGAACCATGCTGCCGGTTTGGGACCGGAGGGGCACCGAGGTCAGGGCCACGATGCCGGAGCGGTGTTTTCTGGGCATGATCACCCGGATGTATAAGGGATTTCTTTCCCTGGGCAGATGCAGATGTGCGGGTGTCATGCCCTGAATCATACCCTGAAGGGTTGCGGTGATCTGCCGGGTGGAGATACCGTGAAGTGCGGCTTTTTCTTTGTCAATGATAAAATCGATGCGCTCATGAAACGTTTCTGCCATGTCATCGATGTCCACCACAAAGGCTTCTTCGCCCATGATTTTTTTCAGGTGGTCTGCGGCCTGGATCAGCTGGTGGTAGGGCACATCTGCATCGGCATACAGCTCGCCCACAAGAGTTGACAGCACCGGTGGTCCGGGCGGGACTTCCACGAGCTTGACCTTGGCATTGTTTTTACGGGCAATGGCCTCCAGATCATTTCTCAGCCGTAAAACAATGGCGTGGCTTTGCTGGTCACGGACATCTTTACCGGTGAGATTGACCCGTATATCCGCCAGATTGGCTGCTTTGCGAAGATAATAGTGCCGGACCATGCCGTTGAAATCCATGGGAGAGGCATCCCCGGTATAAGATACCATGCTGGTGATTTCCGGAACGGTTCTAAGAAAGTTTTCAAAATCCTGTACAACCGCATTGGTCCGTTCAAGAGTGGTGCCTTCAGGCATGTCGATCACGATCTGGAATTCGTTTTTGTTGTCAAAGGGTAGAAGTTTCAGGGGCACCAGACGGAACAGGGCCAGAGAGCAGGAAATCAGCAAAAGTACAATGACCAGCCCAAACAGCACCGTGCGTTTTGTGCCCGAGTCCAGAAACGGCTGTACAATGCTGCGGTAGATGCGGAACAAACGGCTTTGTTTTGAGATACGGTCTGATGATTCTGTATCCGGATCATTCTGATCGATCAGCTCGGGCGCAGTGGATCTGAGCAGCTTCAGGGTCAGCCAGGGCACAATGGTCAGGGCGCTCAGGGTGGAAAACGTCACTGTCAGGGGCACATTCACAGCCATGGGAGCCATGTAGGGCCCCATCATGCCGGTAATGAAAAACAAAGGGACAAAGCAGACAATAATCGCCAGGGTGGACATGATCACCGGGGGCAGCACCTCGTCAACCGCAGCCAGGGTCGCTTTGAACGGGTCAAGCAGGCCCATTTTGATATGGCGCTGGATATTTTCCACATTGGTGATGGGATCGTCCACCACCAGACCCAAAGAAAGAATCAGGGCAAACAGGGTTACCCGGTTGATGGTGTAGCCGAACAGGTAATTGACAAACAGGGCCAGAGAAAAACTGATGGGTACGGCAACGGCGACGATCAGTGCCTCCCGCCATCCCAGTGCAAAAGCCAGGAGAATCACCACCGAGGCGATGGCAAATCCCAGAGAGGTGACAAGGCCCCACACTTTTTGGGCAGCCGTTTCTCCGTAATTGCGGGTGATCTCATAATCAACACCATGGGGAAGGATCTGTTCATGAATCCGCTCAAATTCATGGATGATTTCTTTGGCAACCGCGACGGCATTGGATCCTTTTTTCTTGGAAACGGCAAGGGTGACGGCAGGGTAGCGTTTGCCGGGCACATACCCGGTATGTTTTTTTGCATACGCGTTTGAAAAACTGATGGCTGTGTATGTCTCTGATTCTCTGGGTATGTCCTGAATTTGGGAAATATCCCTCAGATACACCGGAATTTGGTCTTTTATTCCGACAACCAGAGATTTTACATCCTCGGCAGTATACATAAACGAGGTGGTGGTCACGGGAAAACGGGTGTCGCTCCTGGAAAAATCGCCTGCATTGACAGAAAAATCCGCCTCCTGCAGTGCCTGCCGGACATTCATATAGGAAATCCCATACCCGCTCATTTTTTCAGGATCCAGTTCCACCCGGATTTCTCTGGGCCTTCCACCGTGCAGCACGGTTCTGGAGGTGTTTTCAACCCGGCTGAGCCTGGCCAGGGCTTCCCGGCCTGTTCTGTGGAGCTGGGCATCATCCAGCACGTCGGAAAACAAACTGATGGTGACGATGGGCACATCATCGATTTCTATGGGTTTTATCACCCATTCCCTGACAATGGGGGTGACCTGGTCGATGTGCATGGATATTCTGTTTTGCAGCTTTATCAGGGAATCTTCACGGTCTTCTCCCACAAAGAAACGGACAGTGACCACGGCCATGTCTTTTTGTGAGATGGAATAGACGTACTCAACCCCGTCGATCTGCCATAAAAACCGTTCCAGGGGAATGGATACCAGCTGTTCGATTTCCCGGGGACTGGCGCCGGGCGCGTTGACATAGATATCTGCCATGGGCACAACGATCTGGGGTTCTTCTTCTTTCGGGGTGACAAAAAGGGCGGCAGCACCCAGGCAAAGGGCAATGATGACGAGAATCAAGGAAAATTTTGAACCGAGAAATACCTTGACTATCGCCGGAATAATGCCTTTGGGATCAGAGGTTTGCGGGTCTGTCATATCACCGGGCCTCCCCGATGCCTATGGTTTCATTGGCTGACAGTCCTGACAGAACTTCCACGCGGGTGTTGTCCAGGGGAATGGTTGTGATATACCGGCGCTGCCAGGTGCCATCGGTTTTGACCATGACAAGTTCGAGCTGTCCGGCACGGATAACCGCCTCTTTGTCCAGGGTGATGATGGTTCTGTAAGCTTCCGGGACCATCAGCTTGGCATACATGCCTGAATAGATGCCTTCTTTGGCCGGGATGGCGGCTTTGACAAGAAAGGTGCGGGTCTGGGGATCGGCATAGGGAATTAGTTCTTCAACCACGGCATTCACTGAAAGGCCGGGGGTGGGGATCACCGCTTGAAGCTGCGAACCGGTTTTGATGGTGTTGATCAGGCCTTCTCTGACATGGGCTTCAACCCGGTAGCCTCCTTTGGTCCGCACCGCTGCCAGGGGCTTGCCCGGCAGGGCCAGATCTCCGGGTTCCACCAGGATCCGGATGATTTCTCCGTCCACAGGCGCAAGGATTTTTGAAAAACCAAGGTGTACCTTTGCCTGGGTAATGGTTTCTGTGGCCTGCTGGATGCCTGCCTCTGCCTCCACCAGGGATTCCCGGGACATGGACAATGCAGCCCGGGCCTGCAGGTACCCGGCCTGGGCATTTTCAAATTCCTGCTGGGTGGCGGCACCGGATGCATAAAAGCTTTTGATCCGCGCAAAATGCTGTTTGGCATTGGTATAAGAGGCCTCAGCAGATTCGATGGCCTGGCGGGCTTTGTCCCGGGAGGCTCTGGCCCCGCGAAGCGCTTCTCTGGCACTTTCCAGCCTGGCGGCAGCCTGTCTGCTGTCCAGGGTGATTAACAAGGTGCCTGATGTGACCATCTCTCCTGCTTTGACATGCACATCCGTTATCTGGGCACTGATCTGGGCACTGATGCTGGTTTCACTTTTGGGCCGGACAGTTCCCACGGCCGGGTAGGTCCGGGCAACGGTCTGCGCCTTTGTTTCGACTGTTTTTTGGGGCTGATATCCTGCATCTGTCTCAGCTGTTGTGCAGTGGTAGGGGGCAAGCACCAGCAGGGCTGTCAATACTGTTTTTGCAATCAAATTGCAGGCCGCGGTATTTTTATGGGAAAGCATCTTTTTTACTTCTCCTGTGACCAGAGTCTGGAAAGGGTTCCAATGGCCCGGACAATCTCGATTTTTGCCATTTTGCCGTCAAAAAATGCAGCTGCTTTGTTAATGCCGGCCCTGGTTCTGTCCAGTTCCGCCTCCAGGTACCGGGTAATGGGTTCAGCACCACCGTCATAGCGCTTTTTCACTATGTGAAGGGACTCTTCGGCCATATCCACACTGGACCGGGCCACAAGCAGCCGTTGTTGTGCGTTTTCATGCTGCAGATAGGCCTGTCTCACATCCTGGTAAATCTGCATCCGGATTTTTTCCCGGGCTTCCAGCGCCCTTTCCAGTTCATGACCGGCTTCAGCAATCTGCGCCCGGGTGGCAAAACCGTCGAACAGGTCCCACGCAACATTCAGGCTGGCCGTGTAATTGTCCTTTGATGTATGGTACGAAAAATTCTCACTGTCCATATACCAACGGGCGTGCAGGTCAACCCGGGGCCGGTATCCGCTCTCAGCCAGGGATACAGACGTTCTGGCCATATCGATCTGCTGCTTTGCCCGGTGCAGTTCCGGCCGGTTTTCAAGGGCAAGGGCCCAGGCCTGATCAATGGACAGGGGAAAGGTTACCTTACAGGTGCTGTCCGGGTCCGGATCAAGAGAAAAAGAATGGCCGGGTGTATACCCGAGCAGCGTGGCCAGGGCGGTCATGGTGGTGGCAAAAGTGTTTTTGCTTTCCACCAGATTTTTTTGGGCTTCAGCCAGGCGGACTTTCAAAGACAGAACATCTGATTTTAACACACTGCCGCCCCTGAAACGCACCGTCATCATATCCAGCTGTTCTTCGACCGTCTGCACCGAGGTTCGGGCGATGAGGATATATTCCCTGGCTTTGAGCGCGGTGAAAAACATCTGGATCACCGCAGCGATGCGGTCATTTTCTGTCTGAAGGGCCAGGGCGGTCCGGTCTGCGAGGTTTTTTTGTGCCAGCTGCTTTTCCAGCCGGTTTTTTCCGCCGTTATACAGAGTGATCCCGGCCATGATGCCCACTTCAGTATTGGTGAACGACCCGGGATCGTTAAAATCGATATCACGGGGCAGTTCTCTCTGGTCAATGGTTTTAAACAAAAAGGCAGAGGGGGCATCACCTGTTGACAGTTCACTGAAAGCCGTCACCCGGGGCCAGAAAACCGCTTCGGTTTTTTCGACCGAAGCCTGGGCTTTTTTGATCAGGGTGCGGGCCATCCGGATATCCGGATTGTTTTCCAGGGCGGTTTTGATGGCGGTTTCCATGGTCAGCTGGTTGTCCGCTGCCCGGGATGCGTCCGGCAGGACACTGCAGGCTGCGGCAATAAGAAAAACAAGTATCAAAAGTTTTTTTAAAAGACAGATTCGCGAATTCCATCGGTTTATCCCATATATGCTGATCTCAAACTGCCGTGTGTGCGGGGCCAGAAGGGAAGAAAACATATGTTACGCTCCCTGAAAATATAAAGGTACCATGCTTTTGGCTGATGTAAAAGAAGGGGAACCCCTCCAGTTCATTATTTGCTGCTATTCAGCATATTCCCTTTATGCTGTCAAGTCAATTTTTTGGCCTTGGATTTACCAAAGCCAAATGATCCTGCTCTTGCGCCCATTCCCCCCATCTCGTTAATGGTGTAGTGCCTACAGCTTTTGAGCTCAGGACCGATATTCGCCCTGCTTTTATTGAATATTTTGACAAAATTATGAAAAAATGATCCTATGACTGTCGAACACAGGATTGTCCGGGTTCTTCTTGCACAAAAAGATGCCTGAAAAGAGACGTGACACCGGAGGGAGCGTGGAACCGTTCAATATCTGTATATTCAGGAGACGTATATGAACCGTGATCAGGCCATACAGGAACTGGAAACCTTTGAGGGATACTGGGACATGATCGTGATCGGCGGCGGGGCCACCGGCCTGGGAGTGGGGGTGGATGCCGCGTCCCGGGGATACAGGACCCTGCTGCTGGAGCAGCATGATTTTGCCAAAGGCACCTCCAGCCGGTCCACCAAACTGGTGCACGGCGGGGTCCGATACCTGCGCCAGGGCAATATCTCTCTGGTGCTCGAAGCCCTTCATGAACGGGGGCTTCTCATCCGAAACGCCCCGCATCTGGTGACCAACCAGGCATTTATCGTTCCCAGTTATGAATGGTGGGACGGCCCGTTCTATGGCGCCGGGATGAAGGTGTATGACATGCTGGCCGGCAAACTGGGCCTGGGACCTTCCCGGCATCTGTCCAGAAAGGAGGTCCTGAAACGGATTCCCACTCTGGAGCCTGAAAAACTGCGGGGCGGGGTGGTGTATCACGACGGCCAGTTCGATGATGCCCGGCTGGCCGTGAACCTGGCCCAGACCATGGCGGACAGCGGAGGCACGCCGGTCAACTACATGAAAGTCACCGGATTCACCCGGGCCGGAGAAATGATCGACGGGGTTGTTGCCACGGACATGGAAACCGGACACGCCCATGAGATTCATGCCAGGGTGGTGGTGAACGCCACCGGCGTGTTCACCGATACCATCCTTCAGATGGAAAACCCCGGGACAAAACCGCTTATTTCGGCCAGCCAGGGGGTTCATCTGGTATTGGACAAGACATTTTTACCCGGAGACTCCGCCATTATGGTCCCCCAGACATCGGACGGCCGGGTCTTGTTTGTGGTGCCCTGGCATGACCGGGCCGTGGTGGGAACCACGGACACGCCCGTGTCCCGGATTGTCCTGGAGCCCTGCCCCCTGGAAGAGGAAATCGAATTCATTCTGGCGCATGCGGCCCGGTATCTGTCCAAAGATCCAAAGCCCCGGGACATCAAAAGTGTGTTTGCCGGGCTGCGCCCCCTGGTCAACACGGGTAAGGAACACGACACCGCTGCCATTTCCCGGGATCACTATCTTCTGGTCTCCGAATCCGGCCTGGTGACCATCACCGGGGGCAAATGGACCACCTACCGGAAGATGGCTGAAGACACCGTGAATCAGGCCCTGCTGGTGGCCGGGCTGGACGAGCGGGAGTGTGTGACCAAAAAGCTGCGGATCCACGGGTGGCTCAAGCATTTTGACAAAACAGACCCCCTTCATTATTACGGGTCAGATGCCATTCATCTCAAAAAAATGATCCAGGCCGATCCCGGTCTGGGGGAAAAACTGCATCCAACACTTCCTTATCTCAAAGCTGAGGTGATATGGGCCGTGCAAAAAGAGATGGCCCGGACGGTGGAGGATGTGCTGGCCCGGCGAAGCCGGGCTTTGGTGCTGGATGCCCGGGCTGCCATGGACATGGCGCCAAAGGTGGCGCATCTCATGGCCCGGGCACTGAAATATGACGAAGACTGGAAAACCCGGCAGGTCGATTCATTTGTCAGGCTGGCAAAAAATTATCTATAGGGCTCTCCAGTAAGGGTCATAGATTCTCAAGCAGTTTTCGGGCAAAAAAAGGCAGGACAAACGCGGCTTCGTGAATTTCCGGTGAGTAGTACTTCAACTGTTTCTGAAGCCCGGCATCGATTTTCCTTGCCGGCCGCGTCAGTGCCGGTCCCAGAGAGCCCAGACAGATGCCGATGTTGCCCCCCGGGTATGTGGGCACCATGATGCAGGCATAGGCCTGACGGGTGAACAGATTCCGGGTGATTTTCGCCAGATTGGCGACACAGTCTTTATGGAGAAAAATGGATTCTCCCTGGGTGGCAATGATGCCGCCGGGCCTGAGCGCGTTTTTCAGGCTCTCGTAAAACGGTTTTTTGAACAGCACCTCGCCGGGACCGATGGGATCGGAAGAATCAACAATGATCACGTCATACGCCCCGGTTTTTTCCTTGACAAAGGCGGCCCCGTCTCCGATGAATACGGTCACCCGGGGATCGTCGAATCCGCAGGCCAGGTCCGGCAGAAACTGTTTGGACACCGTGATCACCATCTCATCGATTTCACAGAAATCCACGGCTTCGACACAGGCATGGCGGCCCACCTCCCGCAAAATGCCGCCGTCGCCGCCACCGATCACCAGCACGGTTTCAGGTTTTGGATGAGCGAACAGCGGAACGTGTGCCAGCATTTCCTGGTAGCTGAATTCATCGGACTCGGTCAACTGAATGATGCCGTCCAGCGCCAGCATTATGCCGTGGTGTCTGGTTTCAAACACCTGGATATGCTGAAAAGTACTTTTTTCATCAAAAAGGATTTTTTCGATTTCAAGGGACAGGGCCATGCCGGGCCACA
>JAABTO010000065.1 GCA_011389835.1 Desulfotignum sp.
GCCGAAATCCGCGTGGCCCGGGGTGTCGATAATATTGATCTTCACGTCCTTCCACATCACGGAACAGTTTTTGGCGGCAATGGTAATACCTCTCTCCCGCTCCAGGTCCATGCTGTCCATGAGGCGCTCATCCACCTCCTGGTTTTCCCTGAACATGCCGCTCTGGCGAAACATGGCATCCACGAGCGTCGTTTTCCCATGGTCCACATGGGCGATGATGGCGATGTTGCGAAGCCGGTCATTGGTTTGGGTCTGCTTTTTCATTAATGGCTCTTTTTTTTATATTATTTTTTCTGTGTTTGTTATTTGGACACCCGGGTGGTGCCGTCGGCCGCAGTGATGATCCGGACCCGGTCTCCGGGGAACAGTTCCACATCCGCTTCCTGGACCACCACGATGGTGGTGCCGGTGTCTTTGGTGACCACGATCTCCAGCCCGGGCTTCCGGGTGATCCCTTCTTCCGCGGCCGTCCCGGCAGCGGCCCCTGCCAGCGCGCCGATCACCGTGGCCACGGTCCGGCCGGAACCGCCGCCCACAGTACTGCCCAGGACCCCGCCGGCCACCCCGCCCGCAGCGGTTCCCACCGGTGTTTTGGTGCCTTCGATGGTGACATACTTGACCGATTCCACGGTCCCCATCATCACGCTCTGGGCCTGCCGGGCATGATCCCTGGAATACACCTCGCCGGACCGGCTGGATGCACACCCGACTGCCAGCAGCGCGACCATAACTGACAACACCGCCATAGTGATTATAACAGTTGGTTTGTTCATTTGATTACCCCTTCCTTATTTTCAAACGATTTTTGTCCACTCATGATTGTCACGATATATCCTTAATTTTATCACATTTCCGGGTTTTGCAAACCAAGACCCGGGAAAATTATCTGTTTTTTCTTTAATTGTGCGGAAGTCTCGTTGAAAAATGAACCAGAACAAACACCAGGGTGCCCAGGGCCATGACCAGGCCGGCCACGGGAAACGCCAGCCTGAGACTGAAAAAATCCATGGCCATACCGGCGGCCAGAGATCCCGTGAGCATGCCTAAACTGTGGGCCACGGTCAGGATCGCCATGACCGACCCCATGGCTTTTTTCTGTTCTCCATTGACCACGGCCAGGGCCGTGACAGCCGGCATGGCAATGCCCCCGCCCACCCCGAACAGGGACACGGCGGCAATCAGGTCAAAAAACGAGACGGCAAAATAGATCCACCCCATGCTGACGGTCGCGATGATTCCCCCCAAAACCGTCATGGCCGGACGGCTGATGCGGTCCGCCGCATATCCCATGGGCAGCTGCAGAATCCCGGATATAAAGACGCCCAACGTCACCAGCAGCCCGATCCGGGCACCGGACTGGCCGAACATCTGAGCCCCGAACAGGGGCAGAAAACTCCATATGGCGCCGATGCAGGCGGTGTATGCAAACCGGAACGAAAACAGACCGAACAGTTCCCTGTCCCGGATCACCAGGGCCCAGGGAATCTGAAGCGGCTGATGTCCGGACCGGAGCCTTTCTTCGGACAACGGCGGCAGCAGGATCACACACAGCAGCACCCCGACAAACGACAGCAGACCCATGCACAAGAACGCGGCGTCCATGTTCCAGATATCAGTGATGACCCCGCCCAAGATCGGTCCCAGGCTCAGGCTCAAAAACATGGACAGGTTGAACAGTCCCATGGCATAGCCTTCCGATCCTTTGGGCGTGATCTCCCCCACATAGGCCTGGACCACCGGCATGATCATGGCGGAACCCGCGCCCTGAATGAACCGGATAACGATCAGTCCTTCAACCGTATCGGAAAAGACAAACGCCACGGAGATCAGGGAATAAAAAATCAACCCCGCAAGGATAAAGGGCTTTCGCCCCTTTTGATCGGACAGCCGCCCGAAATAGGGCAAAAGAAACACCCGGGAGATGGAAAAAGACCCGAAAATCATGGCCACATAAAATCCGGAAGCCCCGAGATCATGGGCATAGATGGGCAGCAGCGGCACCACGATCCCCACCCCGGTGATGGTGGAAAAGATGATGAAAAACAAGGTGGCGAAAATGCCCTTATGGTCCGAGGGAATGGCCTGGCTGCCCTTGCGGAAAATGGTCAGCGACAGCCGCACCATGGGGGCACGGATGGTTTCGAAAAGGTCCATTCAGGCGGGTCCTAATCCAGACATTCTCTGATCTGATCGATAAACCGGCTTTGCACGGCAAACTCCCCTTTCCGGTAATTGACATGGGTGAGGTACAAAAACCGTTCCGCCCGGGTCATGGCCACGTACATGAGGCGCCGTTCTTCGGCCAGGGCCGCATCCCCGTCATCGATGGACCGCCAGTGGGGAAACAGGCGCTCCTCGCATCCCACCACGAACACGGTGTCGAATTCCAGGCCTTTGGCGGAATGGATGGTGAGCAGGGCCACGCCGTCGGTGTCCTCGTCCTCGTCTTCCTTGTCCTCCCGGATCAGGGCTGCTTCTTCCAGGTAGGACAGCATGTCGGTCTTGGATCTGGCCGTGTGGATCAGCTGTTCGATATTCTCCTTTTTGGAGATCCATTCCGCCCGGGTCTTGGTTTTCTTTTCCAGATAATCATAATAACCGGTCTGGGTGATCACTTCCTCCATGGCCATGGCCGGGGCCATATCCCGGATCGTGTCCAGAATTTCCAGGACCCGGGACAGGTTTTCATGAATCTTCGGGGTCAACACCCGTTCTTTGACCATGAGCCTTGCCGCATCCTGAAGGCTGGTGCCGGGGTTGCGCATGGCAGCCATTTTCTTGACCATGGCCGGTCCGATCCCCCGTTTCGGGGTGTTGACCACCCGCTCGAAGGACAGATCGTCATTGGGGAAAAACGAAGCACTCAAATAGGAGTTGATATCCAGGATCTCCATGCGCTCGAAAAACCCCTGGGCCCCCATGAGCCGGTAAGGGATGCGAAAGGCCCGGAAAATTTTTTCAAAGGGCAGGGAACAGAACCGGGTGCGGTACACCACGGCCATCCGGTCATAGGCGATGCCCTGGCCCTGGCGGTTCATGGCTTTGACGCGGCGGGCCACCCATTCCGCCTCATGAACATCGGACAAAAAATCATAGATTTCCACCACCCCGCCTTTTTTGTGGGAAAAGCAGCGCTTGTCCATCTTGTCCGGATTGTGGTCGATCAGGTCATTGGCCACCTGGACAATTTCATTGGCTGACCGGAAATTTTCCTCCAGCCGGAAAATCTTCGCATCATTGTATTTTTGGGAAAACCGCAGAAAATGGTTGACATTGGACCCTCTGAATCCGTAGACCGCCTGCCAGTCATCCCCCACACAGAACAGGTTGCGATGCGCCCCCAGCAGCAGGGAGGTCAGATCCTCCTGAAGGTTGTTGGTGTCCTGGTATTCATCCACCAGGATATAGGCAAACCAGGACTGGTAGTCTTTTCGGACATCCTCGTGTTCCTGGAGCAGGTCCCTTGTTTTCAGCAGAATATTGTCGAAATCCACGCTGTTCATCTGTGTGAGGCGGTCTTCATACTGGTCGAAAATATCAGCGGTCCGGACATTGTAAAACGCGGGTTTTCTGTCAAAATATTTGTGCGGATTGCCGGAGTTTTTGGCCCGGGACAGAAACGTCAGTATCCGGCGGGCGTATTTCTTGTCAATGTTGTTGGCCACACACAGTTCCTTGATCAGCTTGTCCTGCTGGTACACGGACAGCACCTGAACCGGGGGCACATATCCCAGGCGGTTGCAGTGCTGCTTGAGCATCATCAGGCAGGCGGAATGAAAGGTCCTCACCCACTGGAACCGGTCCGGAGACAGGCCGGTCATGGCCATGAGCCGGGATTTCATCTCCTGGGCCGCCTTGTTGGTGAAGGTGATGGCCAGAATCCGCCGGGGATCATACCCCTGGTCGATGAGATGGGAAAATTTGGCGGTCAGGGTCCTTGTCTTGCCGGAACCGGCCCCGGCCACGACCAGGGCCGGGGACCCGGTATGGCCCACCGCCTGCTGCTGCTGGTTGGATAATTGCATGAATGGTTTCGATACGTGTCTGATAGGGTTATGTGGTTTGAGAAATGATCTGTTTCAAGGTGGTTTCAATGTCCCGGCGGATTTCGTCCAGGCGCGGGGCGGTCAAGGCCTCGAACCGCAGCACCAGGGCCGGCTGGGTGTTGGACGCCCGCACCAGGCCCCAGCCGTCAGGATACACGGCCCGCATGCCGTCGATGTCGATCACTTCCTGTTTTGCCTTGTAATGGGCCGTAATTTGGGCCACCACATCAAACTTGATCTCATCCGGACATTCCACCCGGATTTCAGGGGTGGTAAAGGTTTTGGGCAAATCCCGGATCAGGTCATCCACGCCTTGTCCTGTAGCGGACAAAATCTCCAGAAGCCGGCACGTGGCGTACAACGCATCGTCAAACCCGAAATACCGGTCCTTGAAAAACATGTGGCCGCTCATCTCTCCGGCCAGCTCGGCATTTTCTTCCTTCATCTTCTTTTTGATCAACGAATGGCCGGTGCGCCACATAATGGCGTTGCCCCCGTGTTGACGGATATCGTCATACATGACCATGGAGCATTTGACTTCGGAAATAAAGGTGGCGCCGGGTTTGCGGGAAAGAATTTCCCTGGCATAGATCACCATGAGCTGGTCTCCATAGATCACCTCGCCGTTTTTGTCCACCACGCCGATGCGGTCTGCATCCCCGTCATATCCAACTCCCAGATCCAGATTCTTTTCCTTTACCAGGGCGATGAGATCGCCTAAATTTTTCTTCTGAGTGGGGTCAGCCTCATGGTTGGGAAAATTTCCATCGGGATCGCAGAAAAGATCATGTACCTCACACCCCAGTGCCTTTAACACCGGCAGTGCCGTAATGCCGCCGGTACCGTTGCCCGCATCGATGCCCAAACGAATCGTGGTGGGGATGGCAATGTGGTCTGTAAGATACTTTTGATAAGGGGTCAGGACATTTTCTTGGGTGAGGCGGCCTGAACCGGTGATATAGTCGCTGCGTTCAATGACCTTCCGGATCTCCTGCAACCCCTGACTGTGTATGGAATCATGGCCGTTCATGAGTTTAAATCCATTGTATTCCGGTGGATTATGGCTGGCCGTGATCATGGCACCGCCCCCCAGGCTCAGGTGATGAATGGAAAAATACAGCACCGGTGTCGGGCACATGCCGATGTCCACCACATCACATCCGGTGGACAGAATTCCCTGGATGAACAGGTCTGCATACCGGTCCGACGTCAGGCGGCAGTCCCGGCCCACCGAAACTTTTTGTCCGCCCTTATGGTTGATCAGCGTTCCAAAGGCTTTGCCGATATTTGTCACGTCCTCATCCAGGATATCAACTCCGGCCACACCCCGGATATCATATTCTCTGAAAATACCTGATTCCATATATCTCCTCCTTAAAAATCTCAGATGATCGTTGACAACACCACCAAGACACCCAACACCCAGCAGTACGGGGCGAACAGATGAAATTTTCCCGCATGCACCAGTTTTATCAGCAGCTTCAAAGCGATCAGGCCGCTGACAAATGCCACCAGTGTACCATAAATCACTGCAACGTCAAACTGTACGCCCTTGTCCAGCGATTCCAGGACACTGATGGATTCGGCCCCTAAAATGGCCGGGATGGACAGCAAAAAAGAAAACCTGGCAGCGGTCTGCCGGTCCAGGCCGCAGAACATGCCGCAGGCAATGGTGGCGCCGGCCCTGGAAATCCCGGGAATCACGGCCAGGCCCTGGCTGACACCGATGATCACTGCCCGTTTGAGATCCAGGGGGTTCCCGCTGTTTTCAGTCCGGTAAAATCCCCGGGATACCCACAGAATGGTTCCGGTCACCAGCAGCATGATCCCCACCAGCAGGGCGGAAGTGAACAGAATCGCTTCAAACTGTTTCAATCCCAGACCGATAAGGGCCGTGGGAACTGACCCGGCCAGAATAAACAGCGCCAGTTTCAGGTGTGGGTCAGATTCAAGCAACACCGGCTGTCGTTTCACCATCCTTGCCGTGCCGGACATCAAGGAAACCGCCATATTCTTCAGATCGGCAAAATACACCGCCACAACCGCGCCCAGGGTGCCCATATGCACACTGATATTGAATGCCAGAGAGGGTTCCGTGATGCCGAAAAAAATCTGGCCCAGCACCAGGTGACCGGAACTGCTCACCGGCAGAAATTCCGTCAATCCCTGAACAATGCCTAAAACAACTGCCTGGTATATTTCCATTATAACTTGCCGTTTCCTTGACCATAGACGGAGAACCAAACTTGACTAAATAGTATTGTTTGACTGAAATTGCAAGGATTAGTTGGCTTGAGCGCACCGTTCCGGCAGTTGTTTTTTTGCGGCAACGCAGGCCAAAAAACACCCCCTTCTACAATAACTCTATAAATTCTTTAATAAGAGTTGATTTCACCCAGAATATTTTGTATGATTCTCATCCAGAAACGAATCGGTTTTACACAACGAATTCGATGAATATATCAAGAATCAAATGGCTTCAGTGTCAACCTCAATCATGAAGGAGAAAAAAATGAAGAAAAAATGGGTTATTCAAGGTCTTTTATCACTGTTGGCGCTTGTGTTTCTGTTTGGCTGCGCCGCCAAGGAACCGGTGGATTTCGGTGCATTCACCCCTGCCCAGTTCGATCTCGACAGGGTTGAATCCAAAGTAGACAATTTCCTGGTCATTATGGATGCATCCAGCTCCATGCGGCATGACAACAAATTCGCCACCGCCAAAACCGTTGTCGACCGTCTGAACATGACCATTCCGGAAATGGGTCAGACGGCAGGTCTCCGGACGTTTGGTCATGACCCCTCAGTATGCACAAACAAAACAAGATTGTTTTACGGCATGGACCCCTATACCACTGCCGGCATGGCGGAAGGCCTGGCTGGCGTTAGCAAACCGGGCGGAACCAGTCCCCTGGACAAGGCCCTGGCAGCGGCACAAACCGATCTGGAAGGATTGGGCGGCGTTCATAACGCCGTCATTATCGTCAGTGACGGTGAAGACATGACCCATGTGCTGGATCAGGCCCAGGCCCTGAAAGATGCATTTGGTTCTTCTCTGTGCATTTATCCGGTGCTGGTGGGGAATTCACCCGAAGGCGCTGCACTGCTCCAGAATCTCGCTGAAATCGGCGTCTGCGGTTTCTTCAGCACGGCGGACGATCTTCTGACCAGTGCCGGTATGGCCGGGTTTGTATCTGAAGTGTTCCTCAAAGACGCTCCGGCTCCGGCCCCGGCACCTTCACCTGTCGTGAAAGATTCCGACGGAGATGGTGTGCCTGATGATATCGACCAGTGCCCCGGAACCCCGGAAGGCGCCCGCGTGAACTCCGTGGGATGCTGGGTGCTTGAAAACGTGCTGTTTGATTTTGACAAAGCCGTGATCAAACCCGAAGCCTATCCGCTGCTGGACGAAGTGGTGGCAATCCTGAAAAAGAACCCGGACATGACTGTGGAACTCCAGGGCCATACCGACAACATCGGTTCCCAGGAATACAACATGGGCCTGTCTTTGAGACGCGCCAATGCCGTGGCTGACTACCTTGAATCCAAAGGGATTTCAAGCGATCGTCTGACCACCAAGGGATTTGGATTCAGCAAACCGGTCGCACTCAATGGTACGGAGTTCGGCCGTTCGCTCAACAGACGGGTGGAACTTCATCCATAGCAAATAAATAATCGCTGACCACGTGATTTTCGGCGGGGTCGTCCTGAACAGGACGTCCCCGCCGTTTTTTTTAGACCGGTATTTCCTGCCCTGTTTTTTCCACACCATATCCCCCCAGCGCCAGAATCCTTTCCTTGAACGCGTCACTGGAAATGGTCTTCAGCAGAATCTGAACATTGGGGGTGTCGAAAAACCGCTCCGGGATCACCAGGTCATAGGATTCCGTGACGATGGGAACAAAGTCCAGATCCAGGGCCCGGGCAGCGGCCATAATGCCCAACCCCGTATCGGCCCGTCCTGAGAGCACGGCCACAGCCACTGACATGTGCGTGTATTCATCATTTTCATATCCAATGATATCCGCCGGGGTCAGGCCGGCGTCCTGCAATTTGTAGTCAAAAAGAATCCGCGTGCCGGATCCGGCCTGGCGGTTGATGAACCGCAGTTGTTTGTCTTTAAGGTCCATGACCGACCCGATATTTTCCGGATTCCCCTTGGCCACGATGAATCCCTGCTGCCGCATGACCAGGTTCACCAGGCGCACCGGCACGTTGGGCAGATATTTTCTGATGTAACTCACATTGTAGGAACCGTCTTCCGGATCCAGCAGGTGCGCCCCGGCCAGGTGGCAGGCGTTGTTTCGTATTGCCATGAGCCCCCCCATGCTGCCCACATGGCTCGAAGAGATATTGATGCCATCATGATGACGCCGCATCTGGTCGGCCAGAACATCCAGGGTATTGTCATGGGACCCGGTAATCACCAGGGTGTTTTCGATGGCGGACAGCGGTTTGAGCAGCCGGGCTGGCGGGGTCTCGGTTTCGGAGATTCCTTCCACATCCTTGGGGATCTGAATGATGCCGTCGGCCTCGGTCAGCGTGGTGATACTGCCGGACCCCCTGGGCAGCTGGGAGGCAATGAGCCGCCCGTCCACCGACCCGATCTTGACCCGCAGAAACTCGTCCTGCCCCAGCTTGGACGCGATTTTCCGGGCCAGGGATACCGGTGCGGTCCGGGATTCCAGGGGTGCCAGTTTCTGCATGACACGCAGCAACGGCCCCACAAACTGTTCGAACGCCACAATGGCAGACACCGGATACCCGGGAATGCCGAATACCGGTTTGCCGGAGACATCTCCCATCAACACCGGTTTGCCGGGCATCATGGTCACGCCATGCACCATGACCCGGCCTAAAGACGCGATCACGGGCCGGGCAAAATCTTCAGACCCGGCAGAGGATCCGCCGATGATGCAGACCATGTCGTAATCGCCCTTCACGGCCCGGTCCACGGCATTCACAATGGTTTCCAGATCATCTTTGAGCATGGGGTGGCAATCGGCATCTGCGCCGTTATCCCGGCACAGGGCTTTGAGCACCGTGGAATTGGATTCGATCACCTGTCCGGGAACCAGCTGATCCGGGGAAATTTCATGCCACTGGACCAGTTCCGATCCGGTGGGAATGATCAGGACCCGGGGGTGTTTATACACCTGTACCTCAAACACCCCCCCGGACAACAAGGCGCCCATGGCATAGGCATTGATCTGATGCCCTCTGGGAAACAGCAGCTTGGTGGCCACGATATCTTCTCCCATTTTCCGCACATGCTGCCAGGGAAACACCGGGGCCTCGATTTCCACTGTTTTTTCATCGATGATGTTGAGATGTTCGATCATGATCACGGCATTGGTGGCGGGCGGCAGGGCATGACCGGTATTGACCCAGAACCCGGTTTGACCGGGGACCAAAATTTTGGGAGCCTCTTCACTGGCACCGAATGTCTCTTTGGCGTCCACGGCCATGCCATCCATGGCAGCGGCGTGAAAATTGGGGCTGGACAGCTTTGCCACGGCCGGTGCCGCCAGAACCCGGTGCCGGGCGGATACCACATCGATGGTCTCCGTATCGGTCACCCGGTCTCTGAACGTGTCCATCAGAATCTGCCGGGCGGTTTCAATGGGCTGGGTATCCAGATATATGTTTCGTTTGGATGTCATTACTGATTTCCTTATGTTGCAATATTACAGAAGAATCACCTGGGTGACGGTATCTTTTTCCAGACCTTCCAGATTCTCTCCGATATCCAGAAGACCGTCGGCAAGCACCATGGTTCGAATCAGGCCGGATTTGCCCAGAACCGGTTTTGCCGTCAATCCTGTTTCACCGGTTTCCAGCATCACCCGGACAAAATCCCTGCGGCCCTGGGCCGACGCCACGTTCCGGGTCAGTTTCGCAGGCACCCGCACCAGGGGTTTGGGCACCCTGTACCCCTGGATCCGTTGTAAAAACGGAATCACCACCATTTTCATCACCACCATGGCGGACACCACCTGACCGGGCAGGCCCCACACCGGTTTGGTGCCGCTCTTTGCAAGGATGGTGGGTTTGCCCGGGCTCACAGACATGCCATGGACCAGAATTTGGGTGTCCGGCAGCGCGGAAAGCACCTCCACGGTATAATCCCGGGTGCCCACGGAACTGCCCCCGGAAATGAGCACCATGTCGGTCTGCTCGAGGGCTTTTTCACAGACCTTCTGCAACTGGTCCGGATCATCCTTGACAATGCCGTACTGGATGACATGCGCATGGGCTTCTTGAACAAACCCGCGCAAGGTATAGGAATTGATGTCCCGGATCCGGCCCGGGGCCGGGTCCTGATCGATGGGGATGATTTCATCCCCGGTGGAGATGATGCCCACCACCGGCACCCGGTGAACCGGCAGGGTCGTGAAGCCCATCCCGGCAGCCAGCCCGGCTTCCTGGGGCCGAATAAACGTACCGGATGCCAGAACCACATCCCCGGATGCAAAATCCTCACTGGCATCGATCACATGCTGGAGCGGTGCCACACTTTTATAAATTTCAACAGATGTGTCATCGATGGTCTGGGTATGCTCCACCATGACCACGGCATCTGCTCCTTTGGGCAGCATGCCGCCGGTGGAAATCCCTGCGGCTTTCCCCGGTGGCAGTTCAAAGTCAGGCACCTGACCCATCAGAACCGTTCCCTGAATCTCCAGCCAGGCCGGGGTGGATTCCGATGCCCCGAAGGTGGCGGATGCATTCACGGCAAACCCGTCCATGGTGGCCCGCCGGAACCCCGGCATATCCCTGGGCGCGGCGACATCTTCCGCCAGTATTCGGGAGAACGCCTCTCTGGTATCCACCGTCTCGGCATGCGTCGGGTCAAACTCCCGGGTCAAAGACAGCACTTCATCCAGGGATTTTACCTTGAAGAAATGACTCATTTCAACGCCTCTTTCAGCCGGGCCATGGCTTCGATCACATTGTCGCGGCTGTTGAACGCGGAGATGCGGATATAGGGATTGCCGCATCGTCCGAACCCGCCGCCCGGCGTGCACACCACCCCGGCATTGTGGAGCAGCAGATCGAAAAATTCCCAGGAATCCCGGCCTTGACCGTCCACCCAGATATAGGGGGAATTATCCCCGCCCACACAGTCAAAATTCAAGTCTGCCATGGTTTTACGAATGATATCGGCATTTCCCAGATAACCGGCCACCAGCTCGCTGATCTGGGCCTGTCCTTCCGTCGTGTAGATCGCCTGTGCCGCTTTCTGAACCGGATAGGACACGCCGTTGAATTTGGTGCTCTGCCGGCGGTTCCACAGCCCATGCAGGGACACCGCATCCCCGCTGCTCAAAAACACCTGGCAGTCTCTGGGAACCACGGTATACCCGCACCTGGTACCGGTAAACCCTGCGGTTTTGGAAAAACTTCTGAACTCCACCGCCACTTTCCGGGCGCCTTCGATTTCATAGATGGTTCGGGGCAACGCATCATCCCTTACAAATGATTCATACGCCGCATCAAACAATATCAACGCTTTGTTCTCGATTGCATATGCCACCCAGTCCGCCAGATCCTGTTTCGTGGCGCAGGTGCCGGTGGGATTGTTGGGAAAACACAGATAGATCAGGTCCACCGGGGTTTCCGGCAGCTGCGGAAGAAACCGGTTTTCCTTGATACAGTCCATGTAGACGATATTTTCGTACCGGCCGTCCACAAATTCCCCGGTTCGGCCGGCCATGACATTGGTATCCAGGTACACCGGATACACCGGGTCCGGCATCGCGACTCGGATATCTTCGGCAAACAGTTCCTGAAAATTACCGGTATCGCACTTGGCCCCGTCACTGACAAAAATTTCATCCGCAGCGATATCCGCGCCCCGGGCCTGAAAATCATGGGCCGCAATTTTTTCTCTTAAAAACGCATACCCCTGTTCCGGGCCGTATCCCCTGAAGGTGGCGTCTGCGGCCATGTCGTCCACGCCTTTGTGAAACGCGGCGATCACGGCCGGCGGCAGTGCCCTTGTCACATCCCCGATGCCCAGACGAATGACCCGGGTATCTGGATTGTCCTTTTGAAACTGCTCTACGCGCCGGGCGATATCTGAAAACAGATAAGACGCTTTCAATTTCCGGTAGTTTTCATTGGCTCTGATCATGCTCATTCCTTTCCATTATTCAATCAATGTATTGTATCCACCCTCAGATTGTCTTGCCCATTTTTCTATATAAATACGTCCACCGCACGGGTCAAGGTTTCAAATTCCGCCACACTCAACGTTTCCGCCCGTCTTTCCGGAACGATACCGGCGCCGGCCAGGGCCTTTGCAACCGTGGATTTGTCCAGTCCGAGATCCGGTCCGACCAGGGCATTTTTCAGTGATTTGCGGCGTTTTGAAAAAGCGGCCTTGATCACGGTGAACAACAGCAGTTCCATGTCCTCTGAAAAAGGCCGGGAAGAAAAAAAATCAAACGACAGCACGGTGGAATCCACGGCAGGTCTGGGGAAAAAAGCCCCCGGCCCGATATCGATCCTGCGCCGGATTTTTGCCGCATATTGAGCGACCACAGACAAACGGGAATAGGCTTTGCTTCCCGGAGTTGCCAGGATCCGGTCCGCCAGTTCCCTTTGGAACATCAAACAGGCGGTGTCGATCAAATTCCGGGACCGTATGAGCCGAAACAGAATCTGAGAAGAGATATTGTAGGGCAGGTTCCCCATGACCACCAGTTTTTGCCCGTCGGCCAGAGACGCGATATCGGTTTTCAAAAAATCCTGGTTCAATACCCGGACCCAGTCGATTCCATGGCTCTCAAGGGCCTGTGCCAGCAAAGGAATCAACCGCCGGTCCTTTTCCACGACCGTGACATGGCGGGTTGTTTGAGCAATGGGAATGGTCAATGCGCCCAGGCCGGGACCGATTTCCAGCACCCTTGCATGGCTGTCGATGCCGGTTTGCTCCACAATCATTCGGGCCGTTTCCGGATTTGACAGAAAATTCTGCCCCATCTCCTTTCCGGCATAAATCTGATTTTCTTTCAACAAATGTCCGGGATATGTCATATTGCTACTTGACTTTCTTTATTTCAAGAAGTAATTTTAAATTACGCAAATTTATAATATACGTGAATACGATGTAATATTCAATACCGGCACTTCCGGTATACGGGTGAATATTACGTAAAAACACAACCTTTAGAATCAGGAGATACATCATGACACATCACATGGATCCCGGATCCAACTGGGAAGGGCTGATCAAAACCCTGCTGCAACGTTTGGATATGCCCACCAAAGAGGATATCAATCATCTTCATGCCAGGCTCGACACCCTGGAACTGCTCATTCAGCAAAAACAGCCCGGAACAAAACGGGAACCCCGGAAAAAGACGGTCAGGAGAAAAAGTGCATCTTCGGTTGTTCTGGAACTCATTGCCCGATATCCGGAAGGGGTGGATTTCAAAACCATCATGAAAACAACCGGATTCGAGGACAAAAAACTGCGAAATATCATATACCGGCTGGACTCTCTGGGAAAAATTGAACGGGTCCGCCGGGGTTCCTACAAAACGATCTAAACCCAGCGGAAACCCTTTTTATGACCAGACAAACATATGCCCCCGGCCAGCGCATTCACAATTTTGAAGTCGAGGTAGTCACCCCTTTGCCCATTATTGATTCAACATTGATACAGCTGGTGCATGACACGACCCGTGCCCGGCATTTTCATATCGCCAATCAGGACAAAGAAAATACCTTCAGCGTGATTTTCAGAACCGTTCCCACCGATTCCACCGGCGTGGCCCACATACTGGAACATACGGTATTGTGCGGATCACGCAATTTCAATGTCAGGGATCCGTTTTTTTCCATGATCAAACGGAGCCTGTCCACCTTCATGAACGCGTTCACCGCGTCCGACTGGACCATGTACCCGTTTTCCACCCAGAACGAAAAAGATTTCTTCAATCTCATGGATGTGTATCTGGATGCCGCGTTTTTCCCGAAAATCGACGAACTGAGTTTCAAACAGGAAGGGTGCCGCCTGGACCTTGATCCGTCCCAGAATCCGGAACTGGTTTACAAAGGCGTGGTGTACAACGAGATGAAAGGCGCCATGTCCTCTCCGTCTCAGGTCATGGGACGGGCCCTGCTTCAGAGTCTGTATCCCGACACCACCTACAGCAACAACTCCGGCGGGGATCCCCTGGAAATCCCGAAACTGACCTGGCAGGATCTCAAGGCGTTTCACAGCCGCTACTACCATCCCTCCAACGCCCAGTTCTACACTTACGGAAACCTGCCTCTGGAAAACACCCTGGCGTTCATCCATGACAAAGTGCTGCACGGGTTCGACCTTCTGGATGTGAATTCTCTGGTGCCGGCCCAGCCCCGGTGGCAGACTCCCCGGCAGGACACCCACACCTACGCCTATTCCGACACCGATACCCTGGACAAAAAATATCAGGGCTGTGTGGCCTGGCTCACCTGTGACGCCAAAGACGCCTTTGAAGTCCTGGTGCTCAGCATTCTTGAACAGATTCTCATGGGCAATGCCGCATCTCCGTTGAGAAAAGCGCTGATCGACTCCAACCTGGGATCGGCCCTGGCAGATGGGTCCGGATTTGAGCCGGACAACCGGGATGCCATGTTTGCCATCGGACTCAAGGATATCGAAAAAACATCGGTGCCCCGGGTGGAATCCATTGTCATGTCAACCCTGGAAGACCTGGTCAAAAAAGGCATCGACCCGGATCTGATCGAATCCGCCATTCATCAGATCGAATTCTACCGAAAAGAGATCACCAACACCCCGTATCCTTATGGCATCAAACTGGTGCTCTCTCTTGCCGGCACCCTGATCCATGAAGGAGATCCGGTATCTTGCATCAACATTGACGCGGATCTGGATCGACTGCATCAGGCCCTTGCCAAAGGCGGATTTCTGGAAGAAAAACTGAAAACCTGGTTTATTGACAACCCCCACCGGGTCCTGTTTACGCTGGCCCCGGACCCGGATCTGGAATCAGACACGGAAAAGCGGATCAAACAGGAACTGGAAAAAACATATCAGGGATTGTCCAAAAAAGATCTGAAAAAAATCCGACAGGACGCCCGGGCGCTGGAAGCGCTTCAGGAACAGCAGGAAGACCTGTCCGTGCTGCCCACACTGGAACTGACCGATGTGCCGCCAAAAATCGAGATCATCACACCGGACCATCTGGACCAGGTAAGATATGCGGCCGGTTATAACAAGGCCACTTCCGGGATTCTATACTTTACCTGCCCCATGGGGGCCGGTCATGTGGCACCATCTCTGTTTCCCCTGGTCCCGTTTTTCTGCCAGGCCTTTACCAACACCGGCACCCGGAACCAGTCCTATGTCAAAATGGCTGAAAAAATCGACCGGTTCACCGGCGGGGTGAGCCTGTCGCCGTTTTCCGGATCCTATTTTGACAAAGAAGCGGATTCCCACGTATTTCTGGCATTGCAGGGCAAGGCTTTGGACAGAAATTTGGGGGCCCTGTTCGACATTGTTCAGGAATTTGTACTGGCGTACGGATATTCCGATCTGGACCGGCTGAAAAATCTGCTGCTTCAATATCAGGCCGGCATGGAATCATCCATTGTGGCCGCCGGTCACCGGTATGCCATTTCTCTGTCCTCCCGGCATCTGTCCATGGCATCCCACATCAATGAAATCTGGCACGGCATTGCCCAGTACCGGACCATCAAGCAGATCACGCAGAACATGGTCAATCCGGATACTGCGCAGGCGGCCCTGGAGCGCCTGGCCACAGACCTGGGCACCATGGCGGACGGCATCTTGCGCAAGGACAACTTCAAACCGGCGGTTATCGGGAGTCCGGATGCCATTCGACAGGCAGATCAGGCCATCGGACAGATGCTGACGGCCCTGCCGGACGGATCCAGGCCCGCGTTTTTCACCCCGGACATCCCCAGAGCCATGCAACTGCCCCGGGATGGATGGACAACCAATACCGCGGTCTCGTTTGTGGGACAGTCATTTAAAACCGTGGGTATCACCCATGAAGACGCCCCGGGCCTGGCCGTGATCAGCAAAATTCTGCGGTCCCTGTTTCTGCATCGGGAAATCCGTGAAAAAGGCGGCGCTTACGGCGGGTTCGCCATTTACAATACCGAAGAAGGCATTTTTTCATTCGGATCCTACCGCGATCCCCATATCACACGCACCCTGGATGTGTATGACAGGGCTTGTGAATATATCATGAAAGGGGACTATACCCAGACCGATGTGAAAGAAGCGATTCTTCAGGTGTGTTCGGAGATCGACAAACCCGAGACCCCGGGACCGGCGGCCATGAAAGCGTTTTACCGGAATATCGCCCGGCTCACCGACGACATCCGGCAGCAGTTCAAGGATCAACTGCTCCAGCTGGACAAACACCGGGTCCAGGCCATCGCCCGGAGATACTTTGACCTGGCTGACCGGCAGACCGGTGTGTCGGTGATTTCCAGCACAACATTGCTGGAACAGGCCAACCAGACCCTGGAAAAAGCAGGGCATGCGC